>JAFMBU010000042.1 GCA_017858295.1 Porticoccaceae bacterium
CCTCTATGACAACCTTGTCAGAGCTGCTCGCTGAGTTTGTCGATGTCAGCAGCTGCCCGGCAACGCCAATTACTGGCCTCAGTTTAGACAGTCGCGAAGCCAAGCCTGGGGATCTATTTATTGCCCTAAAAGGCACTCAGACCGACGGCGCTCAATATATAGCTCAGGCCATAGGCCAAGGTGCTGTGGCGGTATTGATTGAAGCTGGAGAAGAGACTGCTGACCAAGCGCAGCTGCCAGTTCCAGTTATTGCAGTGCCTAAACTAAGTGAATTTGTCTCGGATATAGCTGGCACATTCTACGGCCATCCATCACGTCAGATGGCGGTCACGGCGATCACCGGAACCAATGGCAAAACCACCTGCGCCCAGTTGCTGGCCAATCTCTTTGAGTTGCTCGGCGAGCCGGCGGGTTCTGTTGGAACTGTCGGCTACGGGACTGCTGGTAACGGAAAAGATGATGATCAATCAGTCGCTGATACAGATCTTGGCGATCAAGTGTCCGCGCTAGAGCCAGATACCGAAGTCGCCGCCAGTGATATGTTAACCACGCCAGATGCAGTGGCTATGCAGCGTATTCTCGCAGAACTCCGTGATTCGGGCTCTCGCCGAGTGGCGATTGAGGCCTCGTCTCACGGTCTGGTACAGCGACGTATTGCCGGCCTGCAGATTGATACTGCGATCTTTACCAATCTCTCACGCGATCACCTCGACTATCACGGCGACCTGAATAGCTATGCCGCGGCCAAATCACGACTGTTTGCCATGTCAGGACTCAAGCATGCGGTGATCAATCTGGATGACAATGTAGGTCGTCTGATTCTGGCTAATCTCGATCCCGCAGTGGATGGCATTACCTACAGCTTTGAAAATCACACTGCTGATATTCACTGTGATCGCATCGAACTGGGTGCTTCGGCAATAACTGCTGAGCTAGTAACTCCCTGGGGTCGAGGGCGACTCACCTCACCGCTACTGGGTAAATTTAACCTTGCCAATCTCCTCGCCGTTATCGGTGCAGCGGGTATGCAGGGCTTTAAGTTAGATGAGATTCTTGAAGCGGCTGCCAAATTAACCGCCGTACCCGGACGCATGGAGATCGTTGACCCTAGCGCTCGTCCATTAGTGGTCGTGGATTATGCCCACACGCCCGATGCCCTAGACAAAGCACTGCGTACTCTGCGTCTGCAATGTAGCGGCAAGCTGTGGGTGGTGTTTGGCTGTGGCGGAGATCGCGACAAGGGCAAGCGCGCCGAAATGGGTCGCGTCGCCGACCAGCTCGCTGACAATATAGTGGTCACCAGCGACAATCCGCGCAGCGAGCCGCCGGAACAAATTATTCACCAGGTTCTTCTGGGCATCAGCCGCAAAGTTATTGCGGTAGCGGATCGCAGGGACGCCATCCGCGCTGCAATCAATGCAGCTGCAGCCGACGATATTGTTTTGATCGCCGGTAAGGGCCACGAGGCCTACCAGATAGTCGCTGCCAAAAGATTGCCCTTTAGCGATCTGGCAGAGGCACGTTTAGCACTGCGTCAGAAGAAGGCAGGTGAGGTTATATGATTAACTCCCTGCGCCTCACTGATGCTGCGATCCGCTTTGGCGGAACTCTTCTCAACCCAGACTGCGAGTTTGATACTGTCTCGATCGACAGCCGCAATATTGCCGACGGTGATCTGTTTGTTGCACTGATTGGCGAGCGCCTCGATGGCCATCAATTTCTCGCCGATGTTGCAGATCGAGCCAGTGGCCTAGTGGTCTCCAGTGCGGATACAGATCTGCCGCTACCCCAGTGGGTCGTTGCAGACACCACAGTAGCCCTAGGTCAGCTGGCGCAGCTGCAGCGGGAAGCCTTTAGCGGCAAGGTTATTGCGGTTACCGGCAGCACAGGCAAGACCTCAGTTAAAGATTTAATAAGTTCGATTCTCGGTGGCCTAGGCACTGTCCACGCCACCAAGGGCAACTTTAATAATCATATTGGCGTACCCCTAACATTGCTCGATATGCATCAGGACGGTGACTTTGCGGTGCTTGAAATGGGTGCCAGCGCCGCTAGCGAAATCAGCTATCTGTGTTCTATTGCCAAGCCCCATATTAGCCTGATCAACAATGTCCAGAGCGCCCATTTAGAAGGCTTTGGCAGTGTTGAAGGTATTGCTGCCGCCAAAGGCGAAATCTACAGCGGTTTAGATGCTGCTGGCACGGCCATTTTAAATCTCGATCAAAGTTGGCAGGCCGGTTGGATGGAGCTGATTGGCGACCGCGACTGCATTACCTTTTCTGTGGACGACGATTGTGCCGATGTCAGCGCCAGTGATATTCAGCTGCTTGAGAGCGGCTGCTGCCGATTTACCCTGCATCTGTTCGGCGAGACCTCTCTAGAGAGTCAGGTGGTCAACCTAGCTATTCCCGGTCATCACTCAGTGAGCAATGCCCTCGCAGCCGCCGCCTGTGCCATGGCTGCTGGCGCCAGCATCGAGCAGATTGTCACCGGCCTCGAGGCAGCTCAGTCTCCAGCTCGCCGTTTGCAAGTTAAGCCCCTAGCTCAGGGCGGCCAGATTATTGATGACAGTTATAACGCCAGCCCGGAATCGGTGCGTGCAGCCATTGATGTGCTGGCTAGCCGTCCCGGTTATCGAGTCATGGTACTCGGGGATATGGCTGAGTTAGGCGTGGATGCAGAACAGCTGCACCGCGAGGTCGGGGCCTATGCCCTGAGTGTAGGCATCGACCAGCTCTATACCTTGGGCAGCTTGAGTGCCAGTGCCAGCGAAGTATTTAAGGGTCAGCACTTTAGCGATATGGAAAGCCTACAAGCACCACTGTTTGACGAGATTGAACGCAGTGACCTGAGCCTATTGGTCAAGGGATCGCGCAGTTCAAAAATGGATTTAATAGTTGATATGTTAGTGACGGGGAAATCCTAATGTTGGTATGGCTAGCTGAATATTTGAGTCAATTCTATAGCCCGTTCTCAGCGGTGAAATATCTCACCCTGCGCGGAATTTTTTCGGTGATCACAGCGCTGACAATCTGCTGGGTGCTGGGGCCGCGAATGATCGCTCTGCTCAACAGCCTGCAGATGGGTCAGGCAATTCGCAGTGATGGGCCTCAGAGTCACCTGAGCAAGGCGGGTACGCCGACCATGGGCGGTGCGCTGATCCTAATGGCGATGTTTATCAGTACGCTGCTCTGGTCAAATCTGGAAAATGTCTATGTTTGGGTGGTTCTGGCAACGACCTTTAGCTTCGGTCTGATTGGTTGGGTTGATGACTACCGCAAAGTGGTACACAAAAATCCTCGCGGCCTGCCGGCACGCTGGAAATATTTTTGGCAGTCCCTCTGCGGTCTGGCAGCAGCGCTGTTTTTATTCTCTCACGCCCAGTCAGCGGCAGAGCTGGATCTGATTGTGCCGTTCTTTAAAAATGTTGCGATCAATCTGGGGCCCTTTTATATCCTCTTTACTTACTTTGTGATCGTCGGCACCAGCAATGCGGTGAACCTTACCGATGGCCTCGATGGCCTGGCCATACTGCCCACTGTTTTGGTTGCCGGAGCACTTGGCATCATGGCCTATTTAACGGGCAACTATCAGTTTGCCTCGTACCTGCATATTCCCTATATCAGCGGTGCAGGCGAGCTACTTATTTTCACTGGCGCACTCTGTGGTGCCGGTCTCGGCTTTCTGTGGTTTAACACCTATCCCGCCATGGTCTTTATGGGTGACGTAGGTTCCCTGGCACTGGGTGCGGCGCTGGGTGTGATCGCGGTGATTATCCGCCAGGAAGTGGTGCTGGCCATTATGGGCGGTGTATTTGTCATTGAGACTCTGTCGGTTATTTTACAGGTGGCCTCATTTAAGCTCACCGGCAAGCGTATTTTTCGAATGGCACCACTGCACCACCACTACGAATTAAAAGGTTGGCCTGAGCCGCGAGTAATTGTGCGGTTTTGGATTATTACCGTGGTTCTAGTACTGGTTGGTTTGGCCACATTAAAACTTAGATAAAGAGAGAGCAGAGTTACAAAGATGACAGACATGATTGCCACTAATCGCAACACCGCTATCCTTGGCCTAGGCGCCACGGGACTGTCGGTTGCCCGATTTTTGTCGTCGATCGGAAAGTCCTTTGTCTTTGCCGACAGCCGCACCGCACCACCGCGCCTGGCTGAAGTCCGCAAGATCTATCCTGATGTTGCGACTGTGCTGGGTCCCTTTGAAACTGACCTTTTACTCGGTTTTGATAGTGTTGTGGTGAGCCCCGGAATTTCTCTTGAAGAGCCAGCACTGGTTGCTGCGCAACAGCAAAAAATTAAATTGCTCGGTGATGTGGAGCTATTTTTGGATCACGCCAAAGCGCCGGTTATTTTGATTACCGGCTCCAATGGCAAGAGCACCGTGACCAAGCTGGTGGGTGAAATGGCCGAGGCCAGTGGTCTAAAGGTCGGCGTCGGCGGCAATCTCGGCACTCCTATGCTGGATCTGCTGGATGATGAGAACCAACTCTATGTAATTGAGCTGTCGAGCTTTCAGTTGGAACTGGTGACCGATACCCGCGGTGCCATCTCGACAATCTTAAATATTAGTCCCGACCATATGGATCGCTACGCTGGCTTGCAGCAATATCATGCCGCCAAGCACCGCATCTTTCGCGGCGCCAGTCAGGTGATATACAACCGCCAGGACCCATTGACCAACCCACTGTTATCAGTGGCGGTGAAAATCTGTAACTTTGGTTTAAACCATCCCGATCTGGCTGGCTACGGTCTGCTGGACGAAGACGGCGAAATCTGGCTTGCCCATGGCTTAAAGCCGCTGATGCCCAGTGCCGAGCTGGCGATTAAAGGCCGTCACAATATTGCCAATGCACTGGCTGCACTGGCACTGGGCCAGGCCGCTGGTCTGGATATGGCCGCCATGCTGCAGACCCTGAAAACATTTAAAGGCCTGCCTCATCGCTGTGAATATGTCGCCACTCTTGACGGTGTGACCTATATAGATGATTCCAAAGGTACCAACATCGGTGCCACCGTCGCCGCGCTCGATGGTTTTGGTGAGACTGACCGAGCCAACCTTATTTTGATCGCCGGTGGTCAGGGCAAGGGCCAGAACTTTAATGAGCTCAAAGCACCCCTAAGCAAATTTGTTAAATTGCTGGCGCTGTTTGGTGAAGATGCTCAGCCGATTGCTGAGACTCTCGCCGGCACAACCCAAATAGAAACCTTAGATTCACTGCAGAGTGCCGTTGAGTCTGCCCGCGCCGCTGCTCAGCCAGGCGATATAGTGCTGTTGTCTCCCGCCTGCGCTAGCTTCGATATGTTCTCCGGTTTTGAACAGCGCGGCCGCTGTTTTCAACAGGCAGTAACGGCGGTGGCAGCATGAATATGACACTGCCACTTAACTTCTCAGGGTCAGAGCGCAGCAGCTGGCGCATCGACAGTCTGCTATTGCTGGCCGTGCTGGCGCTGATGTCTGTGGGTCTAACCATGGTTGCCTCGGCTTCATTTAGTTATGCCGAGCACAACTTTAACAATGAATTTTATTTTGTGAAGCGTCACGCCATCTACGTCTTTATCGCCCTCAGCGCTATGGCAGTGACCTTCTTTACCCCGCCCAGTGTTTGGTCACAGTACAGCCGGTTGTGGATGTTGCTGGCGATCCTGCTATTGATTGCTGTTTTGATCCCGGGTATCGGCCGTGAAGTGAACGGCAGCCGCCGCTGGTTAAGCCTGGCAGGTCTCACCCTGCAGGTTTCCGAGTTGGCGAAAGTGGCCACAGTAGTGTTTATGGCAAGTTATTTTGCCAATAGCCGCGAAGGCTTCGGTGACGATTGGCGCGACTGGGCCAAGCCTCTGGGCGTACTTATGCTGCCTCTGTTGCTGCTGCTGATGGAGCCAGATTTTGGCTCATTGGTGGTGCTCTCCTGCACCTTTATGGCGATGTTATTTTTAACCGCGATTAAATTATGGCACTACCTGGGTCTGGTCTTCGCTGGCTCCTCATTACTGGTGTTGTTTGCCGAAGCAGCCCCTTATCGCATGGCGCGTTTAAGCAGTTTCCTGGATCCCTGGTCCGATCAGTTTAATTCTGGCTATCAGCTCACTCAGTCATTGATCGCCTTTGGTCGCGGTGAATGGTTCGGTGTTGGCCTGGGTCAGTCGGTGCAGAAAATGCTCTATCTTCCAGAAGCCCACACCGACTTTGTATTCGCTATTTTTGCCGAAGAATTTGGTTTTATCGGTGTGCTCTGCCTGTTGGGTCTCTATGTGTTGCTAGTGTGGCGCATCTTTAGCCTCAGCAAAAAGGCTGTGACCCAGGAATACTGGTATGGCGTCTTTGTACTAATCGGCTTTGGCTGCCTGATTAGCGGCCAGACACTGATTAATCTCGGCGTAAATGCCGGCTTCTTGCCCACTAAAGGTCTGACTTTGCCCTTTGTCAGTTACGGCGGCAGCAGCCTGATGGTGACCTGCGCCATGGTTGGCATGATGCTGCGCATAGGTCATGAGTTGCACCCGGATACACAGGTTGTCAGGAGGGTGCGCCGTGTTCGCTAATACCAGCACTTTATCTACAGCCACTTCATCAGAGAGCTGTCGCGTCATGATTATGGCCGGTGGCACTGGTGGACATGTATTCCCAGCCTTGGCTGTCGCCGATCAGCTCCGCGCTGCCAATGTCACTGTAGCCTGGCTCGGCACTCAACGGGGTATCGAATCAGACCTGGTTCCCGCCGCAGGCATTGCCTTGAGCTGCATAGATATTGAAGGTATTCGCGGTCGCGGAATTAGCGCCCTATTAAAAGCGCCTCTATTGCTGTGGCGCTCCATTCGCCAGGCATGGACTGTGCTCAGTGATTTTCAGCCACAAGTGGTTCTGGGTATGGGTGGTTTTGCCTCCGGTCCCGGCGCTGTGGCAGCCCGTTTAAAAGGTATTCCAATCGTTATACATGAACAAAATTCTGTTGCTGGCACCACCAATAAGCTGGTTTCGAGAATTGCTCGGCGAGTGATGCAAGGCTTCCCCGGTGCTCTGGCCAATGGCGAGTGGTGCGGCAATCCAGTGCGTCCAGAGATCGCCAATTTGGCCGCTCCAGAGCAGCGTCTAACTGGCCGTGACGGTGTGCCGCGCCTGCTAGTGTTGGGCGGCAGTCGCGGTGCTTTAGCGATCAATAAGATGTTGCCTGCAGCGCTGGCCTTAATCGCCCCGGATCAACGTCCACAGGTTCGTCATCAAACCGGCAAACTGCACTGCGCCGAGACTCAGGCGCTCTATGCTGCCGCCGATGTCAGCGCCGAAGTGGTTCCCTTTATTGAGCAGATGGATGAGGCCTATGGTTGGGCTGATTTCGCTATCTGTCGCGCCGGCGCCCTAACCGTGGCGGAGCTAACTAGCGCTGGCCTAGGTGCACTGCTAATTCCCTTTCCCTTTGCCATTGATGATCACCAAACAGTTAATGGCCAACTTTTGGTTGAGCAGGGTGCTGCTCTGATGTTCGCTCAGAGCGACTTAACCCCTGCCTTGTTGGCTGAGCAGATTACAGCTCTGTCTAATGACAGCGAAAGCCGTCTAAAGATGGCCATAAGTGCGCGTGAGCTAGCCAAAACTGGCGCCGCAGAACGCATAGCAGATATCTGTCTGGAGGTGGCTCATGCCTGATCAAACTAACTTCCAGCCACCGGAAATGCGCCGTATCAAGCGTATTCACTTTGTCGGTATTGGCGGCAGTGGTATGTGTGGCATCGCCGAAGTCTTGCTCAACCAGGGTTATGAAATTTCCGGTTCTGATATTAGTCAGGGTCCCAGTATTCGTCGTCTGCAAGCTGCGGGCGCGACAGTGTTTATCGGCCACAGTGAAGCCAATATAGTCGGCGCTAATGTAGTGGTGAAATCCTCTGCAGTCACAGTTGAAAATACCGAGATTGCCGCGGCACGTGCCCAGGGCATTCCGGTTGTGCGCCGCGCTGAGATGCTCGCTGAACTGATGCGCTACCGTCACGGTATTGCAATTGCCGGTACCCATGGCAAGACCACAACCACTAGTTTGATCACGGCGATTTTGGCTGCAGATGGTCGCGATCCGACCTTTGTAGTCGGTGGTCGAGTTAATAGTGCCGGCACCAATGCCAAGCTTGGTGGCAGTCGCTATCTGGTGGCTGAAGCGGATGAGAGCGATGCCTCATTCCTGCATCTGCAGCCCATGGTTGCGGTAGTGACCAATATTGAAGCGGATCATATGGAAACCTATGATTTTGACTTCAGTCGTCTGACCAAGACTTATATAGAGTTTTTACACAACCTGCCTTTTTACGGTTTGGCTGTAATGTGCATAGATGACCCAGTAATTCGTGATCTGTTGGTAGACGTGGCCCGACCCATGCTGACCTATGGCTTTAGCGGTGATGCGGCTTACCGTATTCGCGATTTGAGCGTCGAGCAGGGCCGTTCAAAGTTTGTTATCGAGCGTCCAGATGGACTCACAAACCTTGAAGTCAGCCTCAATATGCCCGGTCGCCACAACGCCCTAAATGCAGCGGCGGCTATAGCCGTGGCCAGCGATGAAGGGATTTCGGACCGCGCCATTATTGAGGGCCTAGGCAGCTTCTCCGGTGTCGGGCGACGCTTTGAAATTTACGGCGACTACCAGCTGGAAAGCGGTGGCAGTGCCATGTTAGTGGATGACTATGGTCATCACCCCACAGAGCTTAAAGCCACTATAGATGCAGTGCGCGGCGGCTGGCCTGACAAGCGTCTGGTAATGATTTTTCAGCCCCATCGCTACACCCGTACCCGTGACCTATACGAAGATTTTGTCAAAGTGCTAGCCGAGGTGGATGTGTTGATTCTATTGGCTGTGTACCCAGCGGGCGAAGAGTTGATCGCCGGTGCGACGAGCAAGAACTTGTCTGGCAGTATTCGCCAGCGCGGCACTGTGGATCCGATCTATGCCGAGACCATCGAAGAGATTCCTGCGCTGCTGCAGGGGCTGGTTCAAGACAATGATTTAGTCATTACTCAGGGTGCTGGCAGCGTCAATAAGCTCGTAGCAATGTTGGCTGATGGCGGTCTCGGTTTGGGTCTAGTGTCTGAACCGGAGGTGGGCTTATGAGCCAGCAATACGGTCGCGTTGGACTACTTTATGGCGGCACCTCCTCAGAGCGAGAAGTCTCCCTGATGAGTGGCGAAGCTATTCATCAGGCGCTGCTGAATATAGGCGTGGATGTTGTGGCTATAGATGCCGGCGACAATCTGCTGCAATCACTGCCCGGCTATCAGTTGGACCGCATATTTATTGCGCTCCATGGTCCCGGCGGTGAAGACGGCACACTTCAGGGTGCCCTCGAATACCTCAAACTTCCCTACACCGGCAGTGGCGTTTTGGCCTCGGCCCTAGCCATGGACAAATTGCGCTGCAAGCAAATGTGGCAGGGCATAGGTCTGCCTACCACAGATTTTGCCTTGCTCGACGCGGATTCCGATTGGTCTGCAGAACTTCAGCGCTTGGGTGGCCAGGTGATGGTTAAGCCCGCCGCCGAGGGCTCCAGTATTGGTATGAGCCGCGCTGCAACTGCAGAGCAGTTACAGACCGCTTGGGCTGATGCCTCCCAGTACAACACTGCGGTGATTGCCGAGCCCTTGCTGCCTGGTCCCGAATACACCGTGGCGATTTTGGATGGCCATGTGTTGCCTTCTATTCGCATTGAGTCAAATGCCGAATTTTATGACTATGAGGCGAAATATTTCTCTGATCAGACTCAGTATCTCTGCCCCAGCGAGCTGTCGGAAAGTCGTGAACAGGAACTTCAAACCCTCTGCCTCGAAGCCTTTGATTCAGTTGGCTGTCGCGGTTGGGGGCGGGTCGATGTGATGGTCGATGACCAGGGTCAGTTCCAGCTGCTTGAAGTCAACACAGTGCCAGGTATGACCAGTCACAGCCTGGTGCCCATGGCCGCCAAAGCCGCCGGTTTGAGTTTTGATCAGCTGGTCGAGAAAATTCTCGCGGGGGTCCTGTAATGGGCAATGCCAATCGTCGTGATGGTCAGACTTCAGAGTCACTGCTGGCAACAGCTGGCAACCACCTGGCGCGCATTATGCTGGTTAGTGTGATGGCACTAGTGGCTTATGGCGGCAGCCTGCTTTACAAGCAAATTGATAAGCCCCTGACCAATGTGATGATCGGCGGTGACTTCACCTATCTGCAGCCCGCCGAGCTGAGCCAATTGCTCGCCGGTGAAGTGGAGGGTGGATTTCTAAGTGTTGATTTGGCTGGCCTCAGGCAGGTTCTTAGAGACCATCCCTGGGTTAGGGATGTGACCATAGGTCGCGAGTGGCCGTCCATGTTAAAAGTCGAAGTAACAGAGGAAGTACCCATAGCCCGCTGGGGCAAAAAGGGTTTTCTCAATCGCTTGGGTGAGGAACTGATTATTGAAAATAACAGTCACTTGGGCGCCCTCCCAGTATTGCGAGCCGATACCGGCAGCTCTCGAGAGATGATGGAGAACTACCAGTTAATGGCTGAATTGTTGGTTCCAACGGGGCTGAAAATCGCCGAATTGCAGCGCGATAGTCTAGGTGTTTGGTATTTGGATACAGCGCCGGGGCTACGCATGGTGATTGGTCGCGATCAGATTAGCGAAAAGATTCGCCGCTTTAATCTGGTGTGGGCAGCTGGCCTCAATAAGTATGTAAAAAATATCGCAGCTGTAGATCTGCGCTATCCCAATGGATTGGCTGTTGCTTGGCGCGAAACTGCGTTGGCGATACAGCAGAAAACAAGACAAAAAAATACACAAGACAGTACCCAAACAAACAATACAAACCCTGTTCAGGCATAACAGAGAGTTGGTGAGGTAAGAGTATGGCCAGTGCAAATGAAGAAAATATGATCGTCGGATTGGATATAGGCACCTCCAAGATCGTCGCAATTGTCGGTTCTATTGGCGAGCGCGGAGAGCTTGAGATTATAGGTACCGGAAGCTATCCATCCTCTGGTCTCAAGAAGGGTGTGGTGGTCAATATTGAAGCTACGGTGAACTCAATTCAGCGTGCTATTGAAGAAGCGGAACTGATGGCCGGTTGCTCAATTCACTCGGTATACGCAGGTATTGCCGGCAGCCATATTCGCAGCCTTAACTCCCATGGCATTGTCGCGATTCGCGACCGTGAAGTGCAGGAGCTAGATGTGGACCGGGTTCTGGATGCCGCAAGGGCTGTAGCCATTCCTGCAGATCAGGAAATCCTCCATGTGCTGTCTCAGGAATTTATTATCGACAATCAGGAAGGCGTTCACGAGCCAATAGGTATGTCCGGCGTGCGTCTTGAAGCCAAAGTGCATCTGGTGACCTGTGCCGCTAACGCAGCCCAGAACATTAAAAAGTGTATCCGTCGCTGCGGCCTAGAAGTGGAAGACATAGTTCTGGAGCAGCTGGCTTCCAGCGATGCGGTCCTTACCGAAGATGAAAAGCAGTTAGGTGTGGCGCTGGTTGATATTGGCGGCGGCACCTCAGATATCGCTATCTACACCGAGGGCGCGATTCGCTACACCGGCGTGATCCCAATAGCCGGTGATCAGGTGACCAA
>JAFMBU010000043.1 GCA_017858295.1 Porticoccaceae bacterium
CCAATGACTATAACGATGGAAAATACTGTCATTGCGGTCAATCCCATTATCCCCGTTGAGAGTAGAATGAGCGCCATAATTATTTAAACTAGGAAAACAACAATGTCTGATACCTATTTAGAACTCGCCAACTCGGCACTGGGGAAAAAACTCTTTTCCGCAATGGGGCTGCCAGAGCCTGTAACCCTAGTGCGTGAGGACCCGGAGCAGCCGCATATATTGAGTGGGAAGGTGCTTGTAGGGGCGAGTTTGGGATCCTTGTATGGGAAGCAAATTGGATCCTTCTTGGAGGCTACTTCGATGCAGGTCAGTGACCCTCAGGTAAGCGAAAAACGTCACCTGATCTTCGATGCCTCGGGCATTGCCACGGCAGAGCAAAGCGCAGAGCTCTATGATTTTTTTCATCAACAGATCAAGTCACTGCCATCCTGCGGTCGAGTCATTGTTATTGGCCTAAAGCCCAGTGCTACAGCTAATTTAGAGCAGGGTGCTGTGCAGCGCGGTCTCCATGGTTTTATAAAATCGCTGGCAAAAGAGATAGGCCGCAATGGCTCTACGGCTAATTTATTATTGGTCGACAACGGCGGCGACGCGGCTATAGAGGCTCCGATCCGCTTTCTGCTCTCGGCGGGCTCGGCGTTTATGAATGCACAGATATTAACCGCCAGTACGCCAGTTGCCACTATGGAGGCGGATTGGCAGCGGCCATTACAGGGCAAGACGCTTGTAGTCACTGGTGCAGCCCGGGGTATCGGCCTGGCTATTGCCGAGGTGCTGGCCCGAGATGGCGCAACGGTTATTGGCGTGGATGTGCCTCAGGCGGAAAAAGAACTGACTGAAGCGATGGTGGGATTAGGTGGATTGGCACTGCCGCTGGATATTACCAGTGATGGTGCAGCAACTATTTTGCGAGACTTTTGTGTCGCTCAGACCTCGTCACTGCACGGCATTATTCACAATGCCGGTGTTACCAGAGATAAGATGTTATCGCGCATGACCGATCACCAGTGGAATATGCTGATGCAGGTGAATCTCGGCAGTGTGCAACGGATCAACGCTGCGCTACTGGAAACGGAGCTGCTGGATAATGGCGGCAAGATTGTCGGTGTGGCATCGATCAGTGGTATTGCGGGCAATGTTGGCCAGACTAATTATGCCTTCTCTAAGTCGGCGGTAATTGGCATGGTCGAGACTTCCGCTGAATCCTGTGCCGAGCGGGGTATAACCATTAATGCTGTGGCGCCGGGCTTTATTGAAACTCAGATGACTGCAGCGATTCCCTTTGTCACTCGACAGATGGGCCGCAGGCTTTCCTCATTGGGGCAGGGTGGACTCCCTATTGATGTGGCTGAAGTGATTGGCTTCTTTGTCAGCCCGCAGGCTGCGGGTATTAATGGCAATGTGGTGAGAGTCTGTGGGCAGAGTATTTTGGGCGCTTAATTGGACCTGAGGAATAATTAAGATCAAAAAAAATGGCGAGGAGCAAAACTCCTCACCATTTTTTTTTGCTGATGTTAAGCGCGATTTTAAGCGTGCAGCGCCGCGTTGAGCTCAACCGCACTCTTGTTAGTCAGGCATTCAACCGCACCGCTGACCGAGTTGCGTCTAAATAACAGATCGCTTTTACCCGCCAGATCACGGGCTTTCATCTTGCCGCTGGCCTGCTTTTGGTCGTCCAGCATGGTGACAATGGTACCGGCGGTAATATAGAGGCCAGCTTCAACGGTACAGCGATCGCCGAGGGGAATACCAAGACCGGCATTGGCGCCAAGCAGACATTTCTCGCCTACAGCAATAACCATGCTGCCACCGCCGGAAAGGGTACCCATAATCGATGCGCCGCCGCCTATATCAGAGCCAGCGCCACAGAATACGCCAGCGGAAACACGGCCTTCGATCATATTCGGGCCCTCGGTACCGGCGTTAAAGTTAATAAAGCCCTCATGCATCACGGTGGTGCCTTCCCCCACATAGGCGCCAAGACGCACCCGTGAGGTATCGGCAATGCGCAGACCGCTGGGAACCACGTAGTCCACCATCTTGGGGAATTTATCCACACAGTCCACAGAGATTGGCTGACCAGCCAGACGGGCCTCCAACTGGCGTGCGGGCAGCTCTTCGATATCGATGGCACCAACGCTGGTCCAGGCACAGTTTTTCAATACACCGAAGATGCCAGTCAGGTCGGTTCCATGAGGCTTAACCAGTCGGTGTGAAAGCAAATGCAGTTTCAGATAGCCCTGAGGTACGGTTTTCGGTGCAGTGTTTTCGGCGAAGGCCACTGCCACGACTGGGCGGCTCGAGGCGGCCAGCGAGGCAACGCTGTCTGCCAGTTCAGAGTAGCCATTCTGCTTAAGGGCCGATTGCAGTGCCGCCAATTGCTCGACGCTGGGTTCCATATCGCCATCGGTCAATCCTAGAGTCACGGCGACAATATCTCTCAGGGTTTGCTCTGGATTTAACAGTGGCTGCGGGTAGTACACCTCCAGCCATTCGCCTTTAGAATTCTTGCTGCCAACGCCAATGGCGAAACTGTACAGATTACTCATGCTAATTCTCTTTTGTTGGTCTAAATGATTAATTAAAAATTGTTTGGTAGTGATCGGCTTTAAAACCCACGGTGATATGGCCGTCTACATCTAATACGGGACGTTTGATCATCGCCGGGTGTTCCACCAGTAGGGCGGCAACATTATCTTTGTTGGTTGCTTCTTGAATGCTTGGCTCCAGCTTGCGCCAGGTGGTACCGCGACGGTTGAGAACAGTTTCCCAGCCAGCCTCGGCAATCCACTGCTCTATGGTTGCTGGGTCTATGCCGTCAGCGCGAAAATCGTGAAAGCGGTATTCAATACCATTGTCAGCTAACCAGTTGCGTGCCTTTTTGATGGTATCGCAGTTTTTAATCCCGTAGAGGGTAACCAATGCAGCAATCTCCCTGTGTTTTGTCGTTCTGCAGCATAGCAAAAAAGCGGCTTTCAAAAAATCACATTATGGTTTTAATTGATCGCAGGAAACGGAGTGTTGTGCGGCTGTTGATGGGCAATAGTTATTTGCCTCAATAAGTGTCAGGATAAAGTTTATGGATAAGCATTTTGATCAATACTGGCAAGCGGTCTTAAATCGAGATTCCAACCGTGACGGCCAATTCTTTTATGGGGTGCTGACCACCGGTGTTTACTGTCGGCCGTCCTGTGCAGCTCGCACACCACTGCGCAAGAATGTGCGTTTTTATGCTTCTCAGGAAGCTGCTCGTGAGAATGGGTTGCGCCCATGTAAACGCTGTCAGCCAGATGCAAATATAGATGCGAGACATAATCTGATGCATGAGATCTGTCGCTATATAGAGAAACATTACCAGCAACGGTTAACTCTGGCCCTGTTGGCCGAGCAAGCCGGTATGAGCCCGAGTCATTTTCAGCGGAGCTTTAAAGCGGTAGTGGGCATGTCGCCAAAAAAGTATCAGGATGGCTGCCGCATCAGGATGTTTAAAGACAGTTTAAAAAGCCATCTAAAACCAGAGGGTAATATTACCCAAGCAATGCATTCCTCTGGCTATGAATCGAGCTCACGACTCTATGAAAAAATCGATACTCATATGGGCATGACCCCCGGCACATATCGCAGAGGCGGCGCCGATGAGTTGATCTCTTATGCTTCCGCGGAGACTGTTCTGGGCCCTGTGATGATCGGCGCCACCGATCGTGGTATCTGCTTTTTGCAGTTTGATGATGCTGATGATCGATTGCTGGCTCAGCTTAATCTGGAGTATCCCAAGGCTAGCTTTCAGCCCATGCCAATTGAAACTCAGCCACAGTTTGATCAATGGATTGCTCAACTTAATGAATTTTTAGAGGGTAAGGCCCGAGTGTTGGATCTACCTATGGATATTCGTGGCACCGCTTTTCAATGTATGGTTTGGGACTATTTGGTAAGCATTCCCTCTGGCACCTTGCAGTCTTACACCGAGGTGGCTAACGGCATCGGTAAACCGAAAGCGGTGCGTGCCGTGGCCAGTGCCTGCGCTAATAATAAAATCGCCATCACGATTCCCTGTCACCGTGTTATTCGCGGCGATGGCAGTCTAGCGGGTTATAAGTGGGGCTTGGCAAGAAAACGATCGCTGATAGACCTGGAACGCAGGGTGCTTGTGGATGATTGAGTTACAGGTGGTGCAGCCTTTTCCCTGGCAACAGCTGCTGCATTACTTGTCGTTTCGTCTGGTGCCTGAGTTTGAATCTGTTGAGAATAATCATTATCAACGGGTTTATCGAGATGGCTTGGTCCGAGTCACTTACGACGAGCCGAGGGGTTTGTTGCAGATTAAATCCGATCTGTCAGAGGATCAGTTCGATGATGTGGTTGTTCGCGTATTACGGATATTTCGGCCACAACTGTGTACTAAAAAGATCTATCAACAACTACTGCCTCATCTCCCGGCATTGGCTAAGACTATGGGTTTTAGGCCTCTGGGTTGCTGGGATCCCTTTGAACTCTGCCTGCGCACCATTATTGGTCAGCAGGTCACTGTGGCGGCGGCTAATACCATTATGAGACGACTTGTCGAGCGCTGTGGGCAGCTGACACCAGAGGCGGTGATCACTGCGGATCTGACTAATATGGGTATGCCAGGGGCACGGGTAGCGGCGCTGATTACCTTGGCAACCGCCATTGTCGACGACGATCTGGACCTGTCTATGCCCTGGCCTGAGCTTAGGAGCGCTCTGCTTAAATTGCGCGGCGTTGGCCCCTGGACCTGCGGCTATTTGGCCATACGTCTGGGGATGGATGATGACGCTTTCCCAGAAACCGATGTCGGCTTAATCCGTGCGGCTAAGGCTGAGAGTGCACAAGCCTTGCTGGCCGGCGCGGAGCAGTGGAGGCCCTACCGCGCCTATGCTGCTGTGGGCCTTTGGGCTATAGATTAAGCGCTAAGGCTTATGAGCAACAAAGGGATTTTTACGATTCGGGTAACAGGTGGTACAAATTTCACAGACGCGGCCATCGCAGCCTCTGGCGCTGCAAAATTCTCGGCCATAAAAAATAATCTGCAGGTGCAGTGCATTCCAGGTTTCCTTGGGGAAGAGTTTCTTTAGGTCCCGTTCGGTCTGGGTGACGCTTTTGCCTTTGGTTAAACCCCAGCGCTGAGCCAGTCGGTGGATATGGGTGTCCACGGGAAATGCCGGATGACCAAAGCCCTGAGACATCACCACACCGGCGGTTTTATGGCCGACCCCCGGCAGTGACTCCAAGGCCTTCCAGTCATCCGGCACTACGCCGTCATACTGCTCCACAAGCATTTTTGAAAGCACTGAAATGGCACTGGATTTTTGCGGCGCTAAGCCACAGGGACGAACAATTTTATAGATGCTGTCGAGGGGCACATGCTGCATATCAAAGGCATTGTCGGCCAGGGCAAACAGTGCCGGCGTAACCTGATTGACACGGATATCGGTGCACTGGGCGCTGAGTAATACAGCCACTAGTAGCTCAAAGTTGTTTTTGTGATCCAGAGGTATGGGTGTCTCTGGATAGATCTCATTGAGCTTTTTGAGTATGTAGTCAGCGCGCTGTTGTTTTAACATTTCCACTTCCCTAGCAAGTCTAACGCCTCAGTCCGCGAGGCTCTGTAGATACTGTTTGATGCGCAGAGCGGCTTCTATACAGACCTCAGTTTCAGCCACCAGGGCCATGCGCACCCGTCCTTTACCGGGATTGCCGCTGTCAGTATCCCGAGACAAATAGCGCCCGGGTAACAGTGTGACATTTTGCTGGGCGAAGAGGCCGGCGGCAAATTCAGTGTCATCAATGGGTGTTTCCGGCCACAGATAAAAGCTCGCCTGAGGATCTGGGAAGCTGAGTACGTCGCCGAGAATCTCCGTGACTGCGGCAAACTTCTCGCGGTACTGACGGCGGTTGTCGATCACATGTGTCTCATCACTCCAGGCCGCTGTTGAGGCGATCTGAGTAGTCATGGACATGGCGCAGCCGTGATAGGTGCGGTAGCGCAAGAAATCACGCAACAGACTGGCGTCACCGGCGACAAATCCTGAGCGTAGGCCGGGTAGATTTGAGCGTTTTGAGAGACTGTGAAAAGCGATGCAGCGGCTGTAGTCATGCCGACCCATTGCAGCGCAGGCTTCAAGAATACCTGGGGGCGGGTTCTCTTCGTCGAGATAGACTTCTGAATAGCATTCGTCGCTGGCAATAATAAAGTCGTACTGGTCGGCCAGGTTAATCGCCTGCTGCAGTTGCTCAATGCTCATTACAGCGCCTGTTGGGTTGCCTGGGGTGCAGATCTGCAACAATTGGCAGCGCTGCCAGACTTCTTCAGGCACTGTGCTTAAATCTGGGATAAAGCTATTGTCTAATGTGCAGTCTAAAAAGTGCAGCTCAGCACCAGCCAGGAGGGCGGCTCCCTCGTAAATTTGGTAGAAGGGATTGGGCGAGACTATTAACGGCGTTTTGGCCAACGAATCTACTGCACTGGTATCCACCACTGCCTGAGTGAAGGCAAATAGCGCTTCTCTGGTGCCGGTGACCGGCAGCACATTTTGCTCCGGGTTGATGCTGTTATGAGCCAGTTTGAATCGCGTCGTACACCATTGTGAGATGGCTTGGCGCAGTGCCTGACTACCCTTTGTGGTGGGGTAGACGGCGATCTGGTCGACACTGTCGATTAGTGCCTGTTTTACAAAGGCCGGTGACTGGTGCTTGGGCTCGCCGATGGACAGGGCTATGGGCGACAGATGGGCGGGGGGCGCTATGCCCGCCATTAATTCCTTGAGACGCTCAAAGGGGTAAGGGTGTAGTAAATCTAATTTTGAATTCATTGTTTACTCTTGATCAACGTTGTCTGTAGCTATTGCCACTCAATTCCACACTTTCATCTTGCGCAGTTTGTACTCTTGGCCTTCTTCTTCGTTACGCTGATCCAGTTCAGTGGCGATCGCCTTGGTCAGTGCGGCACTCAGTTTATCGTCACTGAGCGGCTCAAAATTGTTATCCGTAAGATAGAAAATATCTTCAACGCGCTCCCCCAGGGTCGAAATCTTGGCATTTAGCACGCGCAGTTCAAAGCGCACAAATATCTGCGTCAAATGAGCTAGCAGACCGGGTCGATCCGGTGTGATTATTTCAAGTATCGAGCTGTTGGTTTCCGTATCCTGACGCAGCGAGGCTGTGGTTTTTAGGGCAAAGTTTTTCAGCTGTCGCGGCGTGCGCTGGGTGGTGTCGGAGGATATCTCGGTGGGATTCGAAATTGCCTGATCGAGACTTTTAACGATTTTGCTACAGCGCGAGGTATCTTTGCCTATTGGCTGATCTTTCTCGTCGAGCACATAAAAAACATCGAAGGCACTGCCATCGCTGGTGGTGTGCAGGCGGGCATCGTGAATATTGAGATTGAGCCGATCTAGTGCGGCGGCAATAATTGCGAAGTTATTGTCGCGGTCTTTACAGTGGACAAAAATCTGCGTCGCTACGGGTATTTCTACACCCACATCCTTGAGCAGGACAACGGCTTTTTTAGGAGTTTGGCTAGCCAGAATGGCCTTGGTAAATTCAGCAACATCTTCAGCGCTTTCACGTAAAAAGAAGTCTTCATCCACATCGCGCCACACATTGATGGCCTGGTCACTGTCGATATTGTCGGCCATAAGGGCACGCAGGGCTGCATCTTTAGCTTCACTGACCCAGGCGGCGCGACTAGCAGGTCTGACATCTCCCAGCTGCAAGGCACGCTTGGTTTCAAAGTAGAGATTGTGCATCAGCGAGCCTTTCCACTCGGTCCAGAGGCGCGGGTTGGTGGCGTTGATGTCGGCAACGGTTAGCACGTAGAGATAATCTAAATGCATTTGATCGCCTACATGGGTGGCAAACTTATGGATTACCTCTGGGTCAGATGTGTCCTCACGCTGGGAAATGGTGGACATCAATAGATGATTTTCCACCAGCCATTTAAGCAACTCGATCTCTTGGGGCTGCAGCCCGTGGCGCTCGGCAAAGTCTGCTATATCCGCAGAGCCCAACAGGGAGTGATCGCCGCCGCGGCCCTTGGCAATGTCGTGATACAGGGCGGCGATAACAATTAGTTCGCGGCGGCTGAAGTTTTTATAGATATGGGAGGCCACAGGAAACTTGGCGGCGACTTCAGGTATGGTTAGACGCCGCACGTTGCGCACCACTTCTAGAGTGTGCACATCAACTGGGTAGATATGAAAGAGATCGTGCTGCATCTGGCCGACGATCTTGCCAAATTCCGGCAGGTAACCGCCCAAGATACCGAAACGATTCATGCGCTGCAGTTGATTGGAAAGCTTGTAGGGCGCCTTGAGTATGCGCATAAATAGGGCACGGTTTTCTGGGTCTTGGCGGAATTCGTCATTGATCAGGCCCCGGTGCAATCGAATCTGGCGGATCGCCGACGCCCTGATGCCCTTGATGCTGTCATTTTCACCCATGATCGCAAACATCTCGAGGAGGGCGGATGGGTGTTTTACAAAAACAGATTCGTTGGCGGTATCCAGATCGCCATCACGGATGACAAAACGCGAATTGATTGGCGTAACCAGTTTAACTTTATTCTTGCGGTAAATGGCTTCGTCGAGATACTTGAGTAATACTTCGTTGAGCTCGCGTATTGACATAACCACTTGGTAGTAGCGCTGCATAAACTTCTCAACACCCAGTCGTTCGGAGCTGTCTTTATAGCCGAACATGACGGCTAACTTACGCTGGTAATCAAACAGCAGTCGCTCTTCCGGGCGATCGGTTATCAGGTGCAGGCCATAGCGAACTTTCCAGAGAAACTCTTCATCCCCGCGCACAGTGGCGTATTCTTCCTCGGACAAAAAGCCCTCGGCAATCAATAGTGAGCGGCGGTGCACCTGAAAGTGGCGCTTTGCGGTCCAGTTAAATACCTGAATATCTCTGAGACCACCCGGGGCTTCTTTAATATTGGGTTCAAGGTTGTATTCGGTGTCGCCATGCTTGCGGTGACGGGCTCTCTGCTCGGCGATTTTACCCTGATAAAACTTTTCCGAGGCCCAGATTTTTTTCGGCCCAGTTTTGGCTTTGAGCTTGTCCAACAGTTCACTGCTGCCGGCCAGGAGACGGGTTTCCATCAGGTTGGTGGCCACGGTGATATCGCCACGGGCTTCGTCGACACACTGTGAAACACTGCGTGTGCTGTGCCCAATCTTAAGCTGGATGTCCCAGAGAAAGGTCAGAAACTGTTCGATACTCTGGCGGTAGCGATCGGGTTTATCCCGTCGCATTAGAATTAGCAGATCTATATCCGAGTGCGGGTGCAGTTCGCCGCGACCATAGCCGCCCACCGCGATTAGGCTGATATCAGCATCCCACTCAAAGCGGTTCCAGGCATGGCGCAAAATTAGGTCGGCAAAATGGGCCCGCTCATTAACCAGCTGGTGAACATTTTCACCCTCGTTAAAGCGCTTGTTGAAATGGTTGTTGGCGAAGCCTAATGCGCCGCGGAAGACATCGATCGGGTCGCGATTTTCTATATCCGCAACAAAGCGTTTCTCATCAAAGAAAATTGGCACTAAATAGGTTTTTGGATGCATGATTATTTTTTCTTGTAGGGCTCTTCATTGCGGGCGGTGAGTACTTCGACACCAGTGCTGGTAACTACCATTGTGTGTTCCCACTGGGAGGAGAGTCGGCCGTCGCGAGTCTCAACGGTCCAGCCATCGGATTTTATCTTGGTGCTGTACTTGCCGGCGTTGACCATGGGCTCAATGGTGAAGGTCATGCCTTCTTCGAGAACCAGTCCGGTGTCCGGCTTGCCGTAGTGCAGTACCTGAGGCTCCTCATGAAACTCCATACCAATGCCGTGACCGCAGTAGTCGCGGACCACTGAATAGTAGTTGGCTTCGGCATGGGTTTGAATAACATGGCCTATATCGCCGAGACGAATGCCGGGCCGCACCATATCTATGGCTTTGTAGAGACACTCTTGAGAGATATCGATTAGTCGCTGGGCATGGGGGGCAACATCGCCCACTGTATACATTTTGCTGGTATCGCCATACCAGCCATCTTTAATAACAGTGACATCAATATTGATAATATCGCCGTTTTTAAGCACTTTTTTCTCTGATGGTATCCCGTGGCAGACTACTTGATTTACTGAAGTGCAAACGGACTTTGGAAAGCCGCGATAACCGAGGCAGGCGGGAATGGCCTGTTGCACATCGACTATATGGTCGTGGCAGATTTTATCCAGCTCTTCAGTACTTACGCCTGGCACCACATACTGGCCGATCAGCTCAAGTACTTCAGCAGCTAGGCGTCCGGCAACGCGCATCTTGGCGATATCATCCGCCGATCTTAGTTGTATGGTCATGGTTGGCCTTCGTCAATGTAGAATCTGGGTATTGTACGCATCAAAGAGGCATTCGGGGAGTGCCTTTGGGCTTTATGGGTAAACTATTCATCCTACAATATAGTCCTCTGGTCCGGTCTTGGTAGTGGACAACTAAAAGTCCTCTGGGAAAGTTGGGTCTGGGGTTGTCTAAAGATGTTGCCAGTCAGCTGCTGAACTAAGCTTTTTTTCTTTAACTGCACTAATCAATATGGTATAAAGCGCGCCGTCTGTTGAGATGTCTCAGCAGGCATTAATGTAACTAAACTTTTTTTAAACGACACACACGTTCCGACACAGTGATCTGGGTGCCTAAAAGCGAAATATTAGCTTGAATGGTTGATCTACTGGGGTACGTGGAGGCTTAACCCCTAAAAGGAAAAATTATGTCTTCTGTAAGTATGCGCGATATGTTGCAGGCTGGTGTTCACTTCGGTCACCAAACCCGCTTCTGGAACCCCAAGATGAGCAAGTTTATATTTGGCTCACGCAACAAAGTTCATGTTATCAACCTTGAGCAAACTGTACCGGCTTTCAATGAAGCACTTGAAATCCTTCGTGTAGAAGCTGCCAAGGGCAATCAAATTCTTTTTGTTGGCACCAAGCGTGCTGCACAAAAAATCCTCAAAGAAGAAGCCGAGCGCTGTGGCATGCCTTATGTCAGCCATCGCTGGTTGGGTGGTATGTTGACCAACTACAAGACCATTCGCGCTTCTATCCGTCGTTTCCGTGAATTGGAAACTCAGGAAGCCAATGGCACCTTTGAGCGCCTGACCAAGAAAGAAGTTCTGATGCGTACGCGTATGAAGGACAAGCTGGAAAACTCCATCGGTGGTATTAAGGATATGAACGGCTTGCCAGACATCCTTTTTGTTATCGATGTGGATCACGAGCGCATTGCTATCAACGAAGCCAACAAGCTGGGTATTCCAGTTGTGGGTATTGTTGATACCAACAGCAACCCTGATGGCGTCGACTACGTAATTCCAGGTAACGATGATTCGATCCGTGCGATCAAGCTCTACGCAGCCTCTATTGCCAATGCTGTACTTGAAGGCAAAGCGCAGTCAGCTAAAGTATCTAGCAAAGACGAATTTGTTGAAGAAGCTGCACCAGCAGCTGAAGCGGC
>JAFMBU010000044.1 GCA_017858295.1 Porticoccaceae bacterium
GTAAAGCCGCCAGGAATGGTTTCGTTGAAGTTAAAGCAGTTATCATCAGCTTTCAAACCAGTAATAGCTGCTGCGAGAGCAGCACTGGTTGGGTCTGAAGCATCAACTGCATACTGGTCACAGTTGCCTGACATATCGCCAGTCGTATCACCAACTAACAAGTTTGCACCGTCAGCATAAACACCACCACGGTTTGTCGGGTTACGGAAGTAGAAACCACCGTCGACATCTTTGCTGGCATAGTTGGCATAACCGTACAGCTCAACACTATCAGTCAGCTGGTTGCCGAAATTAACGAACAATTTAAGGTCATTATCAACAAAAGGACGGCCCCACTTCTGCGCTGGATCAGCAACTGGGAAGCCTGCGGCGATTAGGTCTGCAGCATCGGTGCGCTGCTCTGAACGAACAGTTTCATCAGATGAACCGTATTCCAAAGTGACGTTGGCAAAGCCATTCTCGCCAAGCTCCATACCCATGTTACCGGCGAAGTAAGCCATGTCGCCATCGCCTTCAGCGTATTGACCCATACGGATCTGAGCAGAACCACCTTCGCTTGCATCTTTCAGCTTAAAGTTGATTACGCCAGCCAGAGCATCAGAACCATACTGAGCTGCTGCACCATCACGCAATACTTCAACGCTCTTTAGAGCCATACCAGGAATAGTGGAAACATCAGCACCGTGAGAACCGTCTGAGATACCACCAGCAGACCAAACGATAACGCTGGCTCTGTGACGACGCTTGTTGTTTACCAGAATCAACGAGTGATCTGGAGCCATGCCGCGAAGCTGGAACGGACGTACCAGAGTTGCTGCATCACTGATCGGCTGATCGTTTACTGAGAAAGAAGGAACAGAGTTACGCAGCAGGTTAGCTACGTCCATGTCACCCTGGTTAGTCAGTTCGGCGCTAGTGATAACGTCAACTGCTGCAACTGTGTCAGTAGCTGAACGTGCTTTGGCACGAGTACCTGTAGTTACGATTTCTTCAACCATAGCGCCTTCTGCGAAAGCGACTGTTGGCAGCACTGCGCTGCTGGCAATAATTGCCGCTGCTAGTGAAGTTAATTTTAAAATGGATGTGTTTTTCATAATCTCCCCCGAGATATTTAAATTGTGGGATGTTTTATTATTTCTATTTTTAGGCCCATAAATTTGGACCATTGAGCACGGTAACACAAGAATTCGGATGCGCCTAGCTTTTGAAAGCTAACGATGACCAGCGAGTCACGCTACCAAGGATTGGCTTTTAACCACAGGCCTTGCGGGGCTCTTGCCCCCCCTCCTCTAGTGATAACAATTGTCTTTTAAAAATAGTCGGTATACTTGGGCTGCTGAAACTAAAACCTAGGGGGAAATACCATGCCTGAACTGAAGATCCACCAAGGCGCCTGCCACTGCGGCGCGATCAAGTTTGAAATCGACGCCCCCAGTCAGTTACACGCCCACGCCTGCAACTGCTCGATCTGTTATATGAGTGCTGGTGATCAAATGATTGTGCCGGCCTCGAGGTTTCGATTAGTCTGCGGTGCAGAGGCGATAACCACCTATACCTTTAATACAGATGCTGCCCAACACACATTTTGCAAACACTGCGGTATCAAAGCCTTTTATACACCGCGGTCTAATCCGGATGGTTTTAGCATCAACCTGCGCTGCCTCGACCGCACCTATGTTGAATCTATAGTGGTGGATACATTTGATGGTCAGAACTGGGAACAGAACGCGGCCTCTCTAGCCCATCTGTCTCGTGAAGACTAATAGTAGTAAGCTTGTAGTGGTATGCTTGGCGCAGATTCCACCCCCCTCAAAACAATAAAAATAGGGTACAACTGTGAATAAACAACAGGGCCAGTTCTATCTGTTTCGCCAGCGGCGCTTTGTGCCCTTCTTTATTACTCAGTTTCTCGGCGCGCTGAATGACAATCTGTTTAAAAATGCCCTGCTGGTAATTATTGTTAGCAGCGGCATCTCCGCCTCGGATAGCAATACCAACTTCCTCACCAATTTGGCCGCTGGCCTGTTTATCCTGCCGTTCTTTTTATTCTCCACCACTGCTGGCCAGTTAGCAGACAAATATGACAAGGCTTGGTTGATCCGACGGATTAAGTTTGCCGAAATTCTTATTATGCTCACCGGCAGCTATGCCCTTTACAGCAGCAATATCACATTGATGCTCGGGGTGCTGTTTTTACTCGGCGTGCAGTCGGCGTTTTTTGGGCCGATTAAGTATTCAATTATTCCCCAGCATCTGGCCGCTGAAGAACTTATGGCCGGCAATGCCCAGGTGGGCATGGGCACCTTCACTTCAATTTTGATTGGCACACTGATGGGAGCCTGGCTGGTGAGCTACGAGGGCGGCGAGCTATTAGTTGGCTCTGCCGCCATTATGCTGGCCTTAATCGGCTGGCGCGCCAGTTGCGCGATTCCCGATGCACCATCAGAGGGGGGAGATGTTCCCATCAGCCTCAATCCGATTGCCGACGCTGCGGGCAATATTCGCCTGGCCCGTGAAAATATGACAGTGTTCTACTGCATTATGGGCATCTCCTGGTTTTGGTTATTTGGCGGCAGCTTTTTAACTCAGGTACCGAATTTTGCTGTGACCGTGCTCCAGGGTCATGCCAGTTTAATATCGGTACTTTTAGGCGCCTTTATTGTGGGGGTAGCGATTGGCTCACTGCTCTGCGCCAAAATATCCGGTCGCCAGGTTGAACCGGGATTGATCCCCTTTGGCGCCATTGGCCTAACCCTGTTTAGTGCCGATCTGTTTTTTGCCTCAACCAGTTATCAGCTGGTGAACACGTCAGTAAGTGCAGTAATGCCACTACAGTTTTTAAGCCTCAGCGGCGGTGTGCGAATATTTATCGATCTGGCTGCCATCGGTATGTTTGGCGGCATGTTTATCGTGCCTCTGTATGCCATGGTGCAGTCGCGCACCCAGAGTCATAAGCGGGCGCGGGTTATAGCGGCCAACAATGTGTTTAATGCTATCTTTATGGTTTCTGGGGCATTAATCGGGATTGTCTGCCTAAGTATTGTGCAGATGACCATTCCACAATTTTTTGCCCTGATGTCGGCAGCCAATTTACTCTTTTTAATGCTCTTGATCTGGCGAGTGCCAGAATTCAAGCTTCGCTTTTTGGCTTGGATAACGAATAATCGCTAGCCTATAACCGACAGCCTGTAACAAATAACAGCCTCGCCGAAAATCTCTGCGAGACAAATCAATAAGGGAATAAAACAATGCAACTCTCCTCAAAAATACTCCTCGGCATGGCCCTTGGCATTGTCGTCGGCCTGATACTCAATATGATCAGCGACGGCAGTGATTCCGGACCACTAACCGCCTGGGTGGTGGAGTATATATTTGATGTGGTGGGGCGGATTTTTATTGCCTCATTGAAGCTGCTGGTAGTGCCCCTAGTATTTGTCTCTCTGGTCTGTGGCTCTGCCGCTATGGGTGAAAATGTCAAAATGGGGCGCATCGCTTTTAAGACCTTGGCTCTCTATCTGTTTACCACTGCAGTGGCCATCACCATTGCTCTGACTCTGGCAAATATTATCAATCCCGGCATCGGCATTGATACCACCGCGACTGCCAGCTATGTGGCGGCTACTCCGCCGGCATTTAAAGACGTACTGATTGGTATATTCCCCACCAATCCTATTCAGGCCATGTCTGATGGCAATATGTTGCAGATTATCGTCTTTGCTATCTTGGTTGGCGTTGCCATCACTCAGGCAGGAGCTGCGGGCAAGTCGACCCTAGAGGGCTTCCAGGCGTTTAATGATGTGATTATGCGCATGGTCACTATTCTTATGCACCTGGCGCCCTTCGGTGTCTTCTGTCTGCTGGCGAAACTGTTTACTGAAGAGGGCTTTACCGCGATCTTCAATCTAGCGCTCTACTTTATGACTGTCACTCTGGTGCTGCTGATTCATGCGGGGGTGGTTTACACCAGTATTTTCAGTTTCTTTACCCGCTTAAATCCCCTGACACTGATTAAGAATATGCGTCCGGCCATGCTCTTTGCCTTTAGTACCTCATCGAGCAATGCGACTATGCCGATCACCATGAATGTAGTGGAGAAGCGCGTCGGTGTAGATAATTCCATCGCCTCCTTTACTGTGCCTCTGGGCGCCACCATCAATATGGACGGCACTGCGATTATGCAGGGCGTGGCAACTGTGTTTATCGCTCAGGCCTATGGTTTGGATTTGGGTCTTACCGAATATCTCGCGGTGATTGCCACCGCAACCCTGGCTTCGGTTGGCACCGCAGGTGTCCCGGGAGTGGGTTTGATTATGCTCTCCATGGTACTGCAGCAGGTAGGATTGCCGGTGGAGGGCATTGGCTTGATTATCGGTGTCGATCGTCTGTTGGATATGATGCGCACCGTGGTCAATGTGACCGGTGACGGCATGGTGACCACAGTAGTGGCGAAAAGCGAGGGGCTGCTCGATGAAGAGATATTCAATGAAGTCTCGGATCGCGATGAATACAGCAGTGCGCAGCCAAATAGCTGACATCCAGCTATTTTGCCAGCGCGTATAAATCACAGCGGCTTTCGAGCCGCATAGGTCAACCAATCTAGTTCAGCCGAGTTACTCAGAGCTTAAAGCTGAGCGCTTGTAATCACGTAAAGGTTTGGAAATGCCACTGTTCAACCGCCAGGGAAAAATCACCGTTGCCGCGCTATTGGCCGGAATCTTATTTATTGTCGCTGTGGCAACCCTTAAGCCCCAGCCAGAAAAAGTCAAACGTCTGCCGCCCCCGCCACTCTTAGTTGAAGTGATTGATGCCGCACCCCAAACCCTGCGTCCAACTATTTCGTCTCAGGGCACTGTGGCGCCGAGGCGGGAAATTGATCTGGTATCTCAGGTATCCGGCAAGGTAGTTGCCGTTGATCAACGCTATGCCAGCGGGAGCTTCTTCCGTCGGGGGGACAAGTTAATCCAGCTGGAATCCAGCGACTATGAGTTTGCTGTTATCCGTGCCAGGGCGCAGCTGGCCAAAGCCGAAGAGCAGGTGGCTCTGGAAAAAGGCCGCTCACGTCAGGCCAAGCGAGAATGGCGCGATCTCGGGGATAACACCGCCAATGCACTGTTTTTGCGCGCGCCGCAGCTGGCCTCTGCCGAAGCAGCTCTGGAATCAGCCCGAGCGGATCTGGATAAAGCCAATCTCGACCTCAGCCGCACATCCATAGTCACCCCATTTCAGGGACGTATCAGACAGACCTTTGTCGATCTTGGCCAGTACATTACCCCCGGCACTCGCATCGCCAAAATATACAGCACAGATGTAGTGGAAGTGCGTCTGCCCCTGAGCGACCGACAGGCAGCACTAATTGATCTGCCCGTTAATTTTGAAGATGCCCAGAGCGCCGAGTATCCAGAGGTGGTGCTACAGCGCAACGTCGGCGGCAAGACCTATAAGTGGCAGGGCAAAATTGTCCGCACCGAAGCCTCCATCGATATTCAGAGCCGCATGACCTATGCGGTAGCGGAAGTGCAAAACCCATTCAAAACCGATCCCAATAGCGATCGACCACCCCTTAGCATCGGGCTGTTTGTGGAGGCTGAGATTGCTGGCCGTCAGATCACCAATGCCATGGAACTACCGAAGAACGTTATTTATCGCGGCAATGAAGTGCTGGTCCTCAATAACAATGACGAAATCAGCTTTACAACTCTATCAGTGGTGCAGTCGGATACTGATTCGGTGGTAACCAACAGCATTGAACCCGGCACACGTATAGTTGGAACCCGGATTGCCCTGCCGGTGCCCGGGATGCGGGTCAAGCCCAGCCCTGTAAACGCTCAAACCAACAGCGATAAGCCCTTATGAATAGCTCCATAGCCTGGTTTGTGCGCAACCCGATTGCAGCAAATCTGCTGATGCTGCTGATCTTGGCCGCCGGGATTATCGGCAGCCTAGGTATGGGCAAGGAAGTCTTTCCCTCCACCAGTATTAATATAATCAATATTTCGATGCCCTATCCAGGCGCTGGGCCACGGGAGGTGGAAGAGCAGATTGTGGTGCGCATTGAAGAGGCCATCTACACCATCGAAGGCATCAAGCATATCCGCAGTCAGGCGCGCCAGAGCAGCGGCAAGGTCACAGTCGAAGTCGCCGACGGCTACGACATGACGAAGATGATCAACGAGATCAAGGCACGAGTGGATTCGATTATCACCTTTCCCAGCGATGCCGAGCGCGCGGTGATTAGCGAGCAGAAAATGCGCGATGAGGTGATTCGCGTAGCCCTGTTTGGGGATGCGGGAGAAGCAGTACTGCGAGAATATGGTCAGCGCATCCGCAATGATTTAGCGGCCCTGCCCAATGTCGATTTTGTCGAGCTCTGGGGAGTGCGTGAACCGCAAATCGATATCGAACTATCTGAACTCAATATGCGCCGTTACGGCATATCATTTAATGATGTGGTCGCGGCAGTGCGCCAGTCTTCACTGAACTTGCCCGCCGGTACTATTCGAGCTGATAGCGGCGACATACAGATTCAAACCCGCGGTCAAGCCTATTACGAAGAAGACTTTAAGCAGATCGTGGTCTCCAGTCGGGCGGACGGAACAGAGATAAAAATCGAAGATGTAGCCACTGTTATCGACGGCTTTGAAGAGCGCAATCTACGGACTAGATTCAACGGCGCAAACGCTATTTTCCTCGGTGTGCGCGTGGGCAAAGATCCCGACGTGGTGGCCACCACCGCTGCGGTAAAGGGCTATGTGGAGGGCGGCTCCAGCTTTCTACCGCCGGGTTTACAACTACAAACCTGGAAAGATTTCTCAAATATGTTTTCTGGGCGCCTGGCGCTGCTATCAAAAAATGCCTTCGGCGGATTGATTCTAGTGTTTGTGGTGCTGATGTTATTTCTGCGTCCGCAGCTGGCCTTTTGGGTAGCTGTGGGTATTGCCATCGCCTATATGGGTGCTCTGTGGATACTGCCCAGTATTGGCCTGACCCTCAATATGATGTCGATGTTTTCCTTTCTGCTGATTCTTGGCATTATCGTCGACGATGCGATTATTGTCGGCGAGAGTATCTATCGTCATCAACAGCTTGGCTATGACGGCGACACTGCGGCGCGACTGGGAGCCCAGGCGGTTTCCAAGCCGGTACTGCTGGCGGTGGTCAGCACTATGATTGTGTTCTTGCCGATGCTTTTTTTACCCGGCATGTGGCCTAAATTTCTCTGGGCAATCCCAGCGGTAACTCTGGTTGCACTGTCTTTTTCGCTAATAGAGTCATTCTGGATACTGCCCTCCCATCTGGCCAAGATGCAGCCTGAAAAACCCGCCACGACCAAGACTGGCATAGCCATTCGCAAAGTCAGGAAACGCTTTGCTGATGGCCTGGTTAATTTTGCTCAGAATACTTACACACCCTTTTTGGAGAAGGCGCTAAATTGGCGTGCCCTAACCCTTATCGGATTTTGCCTAGCCTTCACCCTATCCATTACATTGATTAGCGCCGGCTATATCAAACAGCGCTTTATGCCCGATGTGCCTTCGGACTTTATCTCCATGCGCATTGAGATGCCCGACGGCTTCTCCGCTGAAGGTAAAGTAGAAATTACCCAGCGAGCGGAGCGCGCGGCCAAACTATTGGCCAGTGATCCGGCAATCAAGGCGCAGATCAACAGCGACAAGCTGGTGGCCAATCAGCTGTCGTTTATGTATGGCGACACCATTCGCCTAATGCTTGAATTGCAGCCGGATATGAGTGGTCAGGTAAGCCCAACGTTAGTGGGCGAGCGCTGGCAGCAGCTGATTGGTGAGATACCCCAAGCCAAGACTTTCAATGTGGATGCCTCTGCTGCAGGTCGTGGCAATGGCGAGCGTATCACTGGGGTGTTGACCTCAAATAATCTCGATCAACTCACCGCCGCGGCACAGTTCCTTAAACAACGCATGCGCGATATCCCCGGTGCGCGAAATATCCGCGACGATATTCACTCTGGGCGCTCCGATATTGATATCAACCTGCTTCCCTATGGCAATAACTTTGGCATCGGACTAGCCGATGTCGCCCGCCAAGTGCGCTATGGCTTTTATGGTGCCGAAGCTCAGCGTGTTCCCCGAGGCCGCGACGATGTCCGGGTTATGGTGCGCTACCCAAAGCAAGATCGCTCTCAGGTGGATACTCTAGATAGTATGCGCATTCGTACCCCCGGCGGCGCAGAGGTGCCATTTTACTCGATCGCCGAAACCTCCTATGTGCCGGGTTATACGCGTATCAATCGACAGGATCGTCAGCGCAGCGTCAAAGTCTCTGCTCGACCCACAGCCAACAAATTAACCGTCGACGAAATGGCGCAGATTCTGTTTGGCGAAATCGCTCCTGAGTTACAGCAGCTCTATCCTGACGTCGTGCTCAACAAGGATGAACAACTCGCCGAACAGGATGAATTCTTTGCCTCGGCAGCCAAGCTATTTATTCTCGCTCTGGGAATGATTTATATCCTGATGGCGGTGGAATTCAAATCCTATTTAAAGCCATTGGGAGTTCTGTCGGCAGTGCCTTTCGGCATGATGGGTGCGGTGTTTGGGCACTTTATTATGGGGCTCAATTTTAGCGTGCTGTCATTTCTTGGGGTGCTGGCAGCCTCGGGGGTGGTGGTCAATGACAACCTGGTATTAATCGATCGCATCAATCAATTGCGCACCGAGGGACTGGTGGTTAAAGAGGCTCTGATACGCGCCGGGCAAGAACGTTTTCGGCCGATTGTCCTCACCTCTCTGACAACCTTTATTGGCCTGGCACCGATACTTTTAGAAACCAGCATGCAGGCACGCTTCCTGATTCCAATGATTGCCTCACTGGCATTTGGCGTGCTCTTCGCCACCGTTGTAACACTGGTTTTTGTGCCCTGTCTCTATCTCTCTGGGGCAAACTTAAATGCCCGCTGGGAAAAGAGAATGCTGCAGCCCGTACCAGACTCAAATGTCGAGAACGGCGCATAAAAGGGACAGCTCAGGAGTACAAACAGGGCTGTTACTCGACTAAGGCAATAGCCACTTTTTATAACTGCGTAAATTATAGTTTTCAGCGCTGCGCTGAATGTCGCCGCCGTATATTACGGTGCCCTTCTCTGCGCGGTCACCGAATATTTTTTCGAAGTATTTAATGCCCTTTAAAAAAGAAGCATGCCAGGTTTGAGATGATTTTATTTCTACCGGTAACAGTTTGTCGCCTTTCTGGATAATAAGGTCAACCTCATTACCATGGCTATCACGGTAGAAAAACAGCCGGGGATCTTCGCCTTGGTTTAACTTTGATTTGAGCACATCTATCACAACCAGGTTTTCAAAAAGATTACCTCGCAGCGGGTCGCGTTGCATTTGAACAGGGCTTTCAATACCTAGCAGCCATGCGGCAAGGCCAGTATCGACAAAATACAATTTAGGCGACTTGATTAGCCGCTTACCTATATTTTCATAATAGGGTTGCAGTCGGTGAATAATAAACGAAGCTTCCAGTACCGACAGCCAATCATTAATGGTATTACTGGAAACACCGACAGCATTGGCGAGAGAAGCCTGATTGACTAATTGCCCAACTCTTCCGGCACACAAACGGACAAATTTTTCGAATTTTGCGGCATCTTTTAAGGCAATAATTTGCCTCACGTCTCGCTCAACATAGGTTTGAAAATAGGATCTGTAGAATCGGCTGGTGGCTATTTTATCCGCATGTTTACCCGGCATAAAACCATTTAACAGACACTGGTCGAGATCCATAGCATCAATCTTGGTCTCTTGTTTAAGCTCCTGCAACGACAGAGGCAGCAGCGTTAAACGTGCGGTTCTCCCAGCCAGTGATTGTGCTATGTGCGCACCGAGTTCTAGCTGATGACTGCCGGTTAGAATAAATTGCGCTTTAAGCTTATCTTCATCAACAATGGTTTGAATATAAGACAGCAGTTGAGGTGCTCGTTGAATTTCATCGAAGATGACCTTTTGTCGATATTCCCCCAGAAACCCACGCGGGTCTTCAGTGGCGTACAGCCGGGTATCTGGATCTTCGAGAGAGACGTAGCGATACTGTGGAAACGCCAACTGACAAAGCGTTGTCTTACCAGACTGCCTTGGCCCCAATACTGTAATGACCCGAAACTCTTTAGCTAAGGCTTTAAGTTCTGTCAGTGCTGTGCGTTTGTACATGATATTTTTGTGCAAATATTAAGTTGAACTTTAGTATTGCACATATGTTTAGCTTGGTACAGCATAAATAGTCGCTAGCCACCAGCTAGCTTTTAGCATCAGACATAGATCTACAGTAGTCTAGATTCGATTGGCTTGGATTGGCCTGGATTGGATTGTTGGCCAGCAAGCCTAGTGTCAGGCTTGCTGCTAGCAACCATGCAGGATTTAATAGTAAGCAGTGGGCGTGGTGGTAAGGACCATTGGTGAGCTGACCTCTTCTCGCTTGACCAGACCACAGAGCTGTTCCACCAGTTCAAGAGCGAAGTCCAGAGCTGTACCCGGCCCCTGACTGGTGATGCAATTGCCATCTACAACCACTCGGGCAGCACCGTCCACCTCTTTGGCTTCTAGTGACGTCTGAAAACTCGGGTGACAGGTGGCGGTTTTATCCAGTAACAATCCTTTCGATGCCAGCACCAGTGCTGGCGCTGCACAGATCCCAGCAAAGAGCTTGTTGTGAGCGGCCTGATCACGCAGCAAGGCATCTAATACTGGGTGTTCGGCAAGGTGTTCTGAACCAGGCAATCCACCGGGCACCGCAATCAAATCGTAGTGCTTTTTCGCGCAGTCATCTAGCATCACATCGGCGACAATATGGGTTCCTCTGGATGCGCAAATTTGCAGCTTGTCGCCACTGTTAGCGCTAGCCACTGTGACCTCAATACCGGCTCGGCGAAGCACGTCAACAATGGTTACCAGCTCAATTTCCTCGCTTCCCTCGGCGATGGGAATAAGTGCGGTTTTATTCATAGTTTGTCCTTTTTATCCTTTGGCTACATAAGTTACACTGTGGCGCAAATTATTCTAACTGTCACGGATTTGGCATGAAAATTTTCATAATAAAAA
>JAFMBU010000045.1 GCA_017858295.1 Porticoccaceae bacterium
TAGTAAGCAGGGGCTACCGGTTGGTGTGCAGTGTGCTGCTAAAATAGGTAATGAAGCGATATTAATTCGTTTAGCTGCACAGTTTGAGCAGCTCTGCCCTTGGTTAGGCAGAAAGCCGCCGATAAGTATCTATTAATAGCCACATATACTGCTTTAGTAATTTAACCAATTTTAATATGCCTTTAAGACTACTGAAAATATACTGATAATTGGGCAGATAAGTGACGCTTAAATTATTTTCAGTTGGAAAAGTCGGCTTCTTAATTAGCCATAATGAGCGTACTTATTTTTTATAAATCTTTAAATTTAGACTTTGATGCTTAACACGTTCTAACTTCCCGGAACCGGTGTGAAATGTTTACATAGCTCATTCATTTCGCTTTCTGGAAAAACAGCATGTAGGATAAGATCGCCATTTTTCTCTGGTGCACTAAGAATAACACAAACTCTTCCTGGAAATGATCGGCCTATTAACGGGACTTCATGCCAGGAGGGTGTTCCTGAGCCAAAGTCTACGTCATAAAGCGATATTTTCGAACAATCATTTAGTTGTAATTCACCTCGATCACACAGTACATCGAATGACTTCCTGAGATAATTATGTAATTGCCCTTGACGCATTTTCCGTTCCCAGAATGCAATCGCTTTACCTGTGACACCAGGTTTGTTCGCTAAAATTTCGCGTAGTGACCATATTTTCTTTGCGATTTCTGGAAATGATGCCTTAGATAATTCAATACTACTAATTTCAAAAGACGTCCCTTCAACCACATTTCCGAAATAGTACCGGCTAAGACCTAAGATAGAGCGTAGATTATTAAGTTGTACGTATCCGATGTTTTTTCTTTCTGACGCCCTAAATTTAGAAGTTAGCTTTAATATTTGCGCAGGCAATAGACAGTATTTTATACCTCTTTGGCTGATATTATGTGCCGCAGAAATATGTTTCCACTTATTTAATTTATTAACTTCAATTCTAAATGTGCGTCTTATTCGAGGGATCGTCATCTCTACTTTGGGACAATGTTTTGTCTCAATAACCGGCATAATTGCGTGAGGTATGGATTCGCCATTGCCGATGGCGCCTTGTCGCAATAAATCGCGGTTAAATGTTAGGGGTACTGGATTTAAGCCTCTGGCTACTTTTGACCAGTTATCTAGAAAATTCGCTACAGACAACAGGTCGAAAACGAGATGGTTTATAAATAAGGTTAAAATTGAAGCGTTCTGATAGATCGACAACATTATTTGTAAAACGGGAGAATATTCATCCGTTAGGCTCTGTTGATTAATTTGATTCAATGTAGTGTTCAAGCGTTCAAAGTGGAGACTATTGCAAGATGTGAGACATGATATGTTTTCGTCATAGCTAATAGATGTAAAAAGTACACCTTCATCTTCGGCGGTTAGCATTGGTTTAGTACCATCCCCAAACTTTATCCTGCCAGAGATATGCGGTGCGTGACTGAGAGCTTTCCCCAAGCTGTCTTTTAGGGTCTTTTCACATAGTATATGGTCGTATATAACTGTCGCATCTGCCCAGCAGGGAGTAAATAAATCTAGGCAAGTTAATATCTCTGGCTCAGACGTTGTGCCAGCAAAAATCACACATGTTTTAGTTTTCATGAATTATCTCCTTTGATTCTTTTCCCCCAAACTGTGCAAAGTGCCACCTTATAGATTGGATTTTGACTTATGTTTTCTACCCGTTTAATGTCTTGATGGCAGTTTAAGGGGGTTAACTCATTATTTGCCCACCATCAACGTTTAGTGCCTGGCCGGTTATATTTCTTGCTAGGGGAGATGCAAGGAAGACGGCCGCATAACCTACATCTTTTGGGCTTTGGCTTCGTTTTATTGCGCTACTACTAATTGAACTTGAATACGCGGTTATTTGATCGTTCGGTTGACCCTTACTTGTTAGACTCTCTACTGTTTCCCACATTGGCGTAACTACTGTTCCGGGGCAGAGTGCATTTACATTGATATTGTAGGGCCCGAGCTCATGGGCTAGTGATTTAGTCAGGCTAAGGACAGCAGCTTTTGATGCGCAGTAGATTGGGAAGCTGGCGTCGGGTTCGCGGCCACCAATGGATGAGATATTGATTATTTTGCCATTTTCATGTGCTTGGAAATGATTGGCCAGCGCCTTGTTCATCCGCCAGAGCCCTTTAACGTTGACTTGATAACATTGATCAAAGCTTTCTTCAGAGATATCCGACCCAATTTCGGATTGCATGATTCCTGCATTATTGACCAAAATATCTATTTTCGGCGCAAAGGTCAGTGCTGTTACGATGCAGTTATTCACTGAGGTGCTGTCGGTTACATCGAGCTTTATTGCCAGTGCATCTTTGCCCAAGGACTTGATTTCAGCGACCACTTGATCTGCATGTTTTTGATTTCTCTGAGCGATGATCAGGTTGCAGCCTGCCTTGGCAAGCTCAATGGCAATTCCCTTGCCGATACCCTGTCCACCGCCTGTCACTATTGCGGTTTGACCTGCGAGCAATTTCATTTATTTCGCCTCAAATAGTAAATTTACAGCAGCGATGATTTTCGCTGCATTGGGATATAGCGGCCTTTCTAGAGCTGGGCTAAACGCCGGATGCGTATCTGGTGTGGTAATCCGTTGAATCGGTGACCTGAGATACTCAAATGCCTCTTCGCCGATCACCGCTGCAATTTCCGACGCTGCGCTATTGGTTCTATTGGCTAGGTCGACGATTATTAGATGACCTGTCTTGCGCACTGATTTGAGAATAATCTCTTTATCCAGTGGCACCAGGGTACGAGGGTCTATGACCTCGGCTGAGATGCCCTGTTCTTGAAGTGTTTGTGCCGCTTTCATCACCTCGGTTAGGCAACCCGATATAGAGACTATGCTTATATCGGTGCCGGACCTCTTGATCTCGCCACGGCCTATGGGGATCAAGTGATCGGAGTTTGTTGGGAGATCTTCTTCATTGGCATACAGGTTCGTGTCTTCGAAAAACAACACTGGGTCATTGTCCCGTATTGCTGCTTTTAGAAGTCCTTTGGCATCTGCTGGTGTCGAGGGGGTTACAATTTTTAAACCGGGGACATTCATAAACATGGGGTAGGGCCGGTCTGAATGCTGGGCGGCATTGGATTGGTTGTGAACCATGACCACGCGAAACACTATGGGGACATGCATCTGCCCACCGGTCATGAAGTGAAGTTTGCTGGCCTGATTGATTATTTGGTCTGAGGCAAGGTAGACAAAGTTGGCTATATTCAGATTGACCACCGGGCGCAGTCCGGTCATTGCTGCACCTATTGCCATTCCGGTGAAGCTGTTTTCACAGATCGGTGTACTTTTAATCCGCTTTTCATCGATTCCTTTGAACATATCAGGGGGCGAAAAAGATCGGACATCCTCGGCAATAAAAATTACTGACGTGTCTCGCTGCATCTCCTCTTTAATGGCTAGATTAATCGCTGACTCATAATTTATTGTTTCTGTTGTTGCCATAAAGTGCGTCCTTTGGCTTCTGAATTTTTTAGTTGCTGTTAAGTGGGTAGGTATTGGAAGTTGAAAACATATAGCGATCTATCTCTTTGATCAGCGGCTCTCGGCCACCTTCTGCAAAGGCATGGGCACAGACCAGTTCTTGAGCAACCTTTATGTCAATCTGCTCAATTTCATCTTGGGATATTTCATTTTCGAGTAGCCATATCTTGAACAGTATTAGGGGGTCATGGGTTTTCTTGTAGCGCTCAACCACTTCTTCATTGCGGTAGGGCACTTCTAAATCTAAGCCGGTATTGTGTTCATCGAAACGATAGGTTTTAGCTTCTATTAATGTTGGCCCACCGCCTTGCCGGGCTCGGGTGACCGCATCACAGGTTGCCCTGTAAACTTCCGCAACATCTTGACCATCCACCTCTACACCAGTTATGCCGTAACCATCTGCTCGCAGGGCGATGGAGTGCTGACCATGGCTCATTTCAAGTGGTGTGCTAATGGCATAGAGATTATTTTCGCAAAAGTAAATTACTGGAAGATTCCAGACTGAGGCCATGTTGATGGATTCGTGAAAGGAACCTTGATTAACCGCGCCGTCGCCAAAGAAGCATAGGCTGACTTGATCGGTGCCTTTGATATGAGCGGTTAATCCAGCCCCTGTGGCCAGCGGAATACCGCCGCCGACTATGGCTGACTCGCCGATTACACCGACCTTAGAATCCGCCAGATGCATGGATCCGCCGCGGCCTTTACAGATACCGGACTCTTTGCCTAACAGCTCGGCCATAAGGGCATTTAAGTCTGCGCCTTTGCCTATTGGATGAGCATGGGATCTGTGGGTCCCGGTGACATAATCATCGTCTCTCAGAGCCATGCAGGCTCCTACGACGGCGGCTTCCTGGCCAATGCTTGAGTGACAGAAGCCGGGTACTTTGCCCTCATCCCAAAGTTGATTAGCCGCTTCTTCAAAGCCGCGTATGCGTTTCATTCGGTAGTACATCTCACGTTTAAGTGCATTGGATAACACGATGATTTTCCTTGTCATTACTAAGTTAGTTGTTCATTGTCAGTAAGCCGTGAGGCTTACTCTCGGGCTTACCGACAAACCCCTGCTCAACCAAATAACCCAAATACCCCTTAATGGTTTCCCGGTTGATTCTGCTGCACTGAACATCGGCGTTGTACAGGGTGTCGAGCATCGGCAAGTAGCCTTCATCAAAATCAAACTCCTCCGAGAAGCAACTCTCCTGAGGAGTCGACGGCTCATCTATATAGAGGCCAGTCAAGGTTTCAAGGATGCTTGAGTCAGGGTTTTTACTGGCTTGTTGAGTGAGTCTGTTCTGCCATTGGTCTAGGGGAATAACATCCATTCGATAACCAAACTCGACTAGGGCGGCAATTAACTCACTCCAGTCCATTGGTTGTGGGCTGACAATGTCAAAGTGCTGGTTCAAGTGATTGGAGTGCTTGCACAGTGTGACTATGGCTTTGGCGACAAAGTCCACTGGGGTCAGGGTGGGTGAGCAAATTAGCGCTAATCCGGCGCTGTTGGGTATGGCGTTTAGTTCGATACAGCCTTTAATCAAAAGACAGATACGGTCGTGAGTGTTGGAGGCGCCATATTGGTCGCCGCTCACCATTCCCAGGCGATGCACGGATATAGGTATGCCTTTGTCGCTGGCTAGGTCGATCATTTTTTCCGCGGCATATTTACTCAGGGCGTAGCCATAGTCATCGCCGTTGGAGAGTCGCGCAAAATCATCTTCGCTGACGCTGTCGGTGTTGAGTATCGAGATATGGTGTACTGATTTTATTTTCTCGGTGGTAGCTAGACGCAGCACCTCGCGGGTGCCATCGACATTGGCGGCTTTTAATATGTCGTAGGGATAGACATGGTTGACCCAGGCGCCGCTGTGAATAATGCTGTCGACGTTTTTTGCCAGAGAATTAAAGTCGGTGTCGGGCAAGCCAAGGCGTGGCTGGGAAAGATCACCGAGGACAGTGTTAATTCGATCGCCGAATGGGTCTTGATAGAGATTGTATTGGTCGAGTGTTTGACGGATTCGCGCGGCTCCCTGGTTCACTGAGTCGGCGCGGATTAAACAGAAAATCTGTGCGTCGGTTTGGCAGAGCAGCTCTTTGAGTAAAAAGGCACCGACGAATCCACTGCAGCCGGTTAGCAGGATAGCGCTGGGATTGCGTATAGAACCCCAGGGCAAATCATTAAGCTGGATACTGTTGCCTAAGGCGATCTCGGTAAGCAGTTTGCCAATGCGCATCTTAGGCTTAGTGTTGATCTTTATGGATTGGCCTAGGCGGGCAATGGTGCGCTGCTCGAAGACCTGTTTAGCGGTCAGTTCTAAACCCCGTTTGTGACACAGAGAGAGCATGCGCATCACTGAAATGGAATTGCCGCCAAGCTCGAAAAAGTCGTGCTCAGTGCTGATATGATTTTCTGGCAGAGCCAGAATAGTGGCCCAAATCGCCACCAGTTTCTCTTCGGTTGGGTTGTTCGGCGCGCAGTATTGGCTCGGTTGCAGGGCGTTGAGGTCTGGCTTGGGAAGGGCTTTTCGGTCAACTTTCCCGCTGTTATTGAGTGGCAGTTTGTCGAGAGTAATAAACAGCGAGGGAACCATGTAGTGGGGCAGTATTGCCTGCAGTTCGCTACGCAATAGTTGACTGTCTATGGCTATATCTTTTTGCCCGGCGACATAGGCCGTGAGAAAATGGTTGCTGCCACTGTTGTCGCGACTGTGGGTAAGTACCACGGATTCACGCACCTGGGGTAGGCTGGTAATGGCTGCTTCCACTTCCCCCAGTTCAATGCGATAGCCTCTGATTTTTACCTGATTATCAACTCGTCCGCAAAATTCAATCTCGCCAGTGACGGAGTAGCGAGCTAAATCGCCACTCTTGTACATGCGTTGCCCTGGTGTTTCGCTAAAGGGATCGGGGATAAATTTTTCTGCGCTGAGTGCCGGGCGATCTAAGTAATTACGTGCCAGTCCGTCGCCGCCAATATGCAGTTCGCCTATAACCCCAATGGGTACAGGCTGGCACCGACGGTTGAGTATATAGGTTGTGGTATTACTGATTGGCCGTCCGATGGGTACCGACAGATAGTGGGCGCAGCCATTGGTGCCCAGTCTGTTGTTGTCGATGGCGTGGTAGGTGGTAAAAGTGGTGTTCTCAGTGGGGCCATAGACATTGACAAACTGGGTGTCGGGACAATGGTGGCAGGCTATTTTAATATGTTCGAGGGAGAGGGCCTCGCCGCCAGTAAGTACTAGGGGTGCAGTTTTTAGGGCGGCAGGGTGCTCGTCGACCAGCATATTAAATAGCGAGGTGGTTAAAAAAACCGTATCTATACGCTGCTCGAGTATGAGCTGCTCTAAGCCTAAAGGAGACAGTGTTTCATCAGGGTAAAGCACCAATGTGCCGCCGTTAAGAAGCGAACTCCATATTTCAAAGGTGGCAGCGTCGAAGGCGATGGATGAGGCATGCAAGGTTCGCTTGCTGCTGTGAAGGCGCTGGTACTGATTGTTTTTGTTCAGGCGAACCACGCCTTTGTGAGGTATGCCAACCGCCTTAGGCAATCCGGTGGAGCCAGAGGTGTAATTGACATAGGCCAGTTGCTCAGGTGTGGATGCGATTGATGGCGTAGTGGATGGCTGGGGTTCGACCTCGTGCCATTGGCTGTCTAGGCAGAGACAATTAATGCTGGGATTTTCAAAGCCACTGGTATCCAGTCCACTCTCAGTCAACAGCAGTTCAATATGACTGTTGCTGAGTTGGTAGTTAACACGTTGCACAGGAGAACTTGGGTCTATGGGGACGTAGTAGCCGCCAGCTTTTAGAATCCCTAGCAGCGCAATAACCATATCCACACCGCGGCGCATATAGAGCCCGACAGGGGAGTCCTGGGTAACCCCTTGAGTAATCAAATAGTTGGCTAGCTGATTGGCCAGTGTATTGAGTTGTTGGTAACTGATCTTTTGCTCGCCGCAGATCAGCGCAATGGTGTTTGGCTGAATGATTGCCTGTTGATCAAAAAGCTGATGAATACAGAGATTGGCTGGGTATTTAACGCCAGTTTTATTCCAGTCATTGAGAACCGTTGTGCGTTCTTTGCGACTCAGCAGAGGCAGATCCTCTATAGGCTGTTTGGGGTTTCCCACCACAGAGCGGAGCAGTATTTGAAAGTGCTCTGCCATACGCTTGATGGTTGTCGCATCAAATAGTGCAGTGCTGTATTCAAAGTGCCCTTTGAGTTGGCCGTCAATAATTTCCAGAGACAGGGTTAGATCAAATTTGGTCACGCCCATGGAGCGTGAGGTGGCTGGCTCTGAGCGCTGCCCAGCGAATATATTGTCTTCCAGTGCAATACTGTCAAATACCAATGCCGCTTGAATGGGGTTGGCATCCGCGGCCAGTGCGCCGGTTTTACGCAGGTTGTCGATCAGTAAACCAAAGGGCACAGGGCGTTTGTAGAGGGCATCATTGCAACGCGCTTCTAGGTCGCTTAGAAGGTCGCTAAAGAGCATCTGTGGTGTGACTTTTGAGCGCAGCAGAGCGGTCTCGGCGAGGAAGCCGATCAAGTTACTAGTGTCTATATTGGGTCGGTTGGCAAAAATCGCTCCGACTACAATATCCTGCTGGCCGCTATAGTGCATAAGCAGGCTTTTATAGGCGGCCATGATGACAATAAACGGCGATACACGTTGTTTCCAGCTGGTTGCCAGCAGACCACTGGTGAGCTTTTCCGAGATACCCACAGCTTGCCAAGCGCCAAAATATCCCGTCGTCGGTTGGCGCGGATAGTCGGTAGGAAGCTCCAGTAGGGGCGGCATATCCTGCAGTTGAGCGGTCCAGTGCTTTACTTGGCGCTGCATCAGGTCGCTCTGCAGTCGGTCGCTCTCAGCAACGACATAATCAGTCATCTGAAACAGTTTGGCGCTGTCACCAGAATCGGCTTTACGATTGCTGTTGTAGAGTTGATTGATCTCTTTTAGCAGTATAACTGCAGCGCGACCATCCATAATAATGTGATGAAATGAACAGAGAAATAACTGCTTATTATCGGGTAGCTGCAGTACGGCGAGGCGCAATAATGGCCCCTCAGCAAGATCGTAAAGCGCCTGACCCTGCTCTAGGCAATGATCATTTATCAGTCGCTCTAGCTGCTTTTTAGTGGTGGACAAATCGCCGACTTTAATCACCGGAAGTGGCACCGAAAAAGCAGGCATAATTATTTGTTGCAGTTGGTTTTCTGGTGATATTTTAAAGACGGTACGCAGGTTTTCATGACGTTGAATAACTAGGTCAATAATTTCTTTTAATGCAACAATATCTAATTGCCCACAAACCATTACCTCGAGTTGCTCATTATAGCTGTAGGCGGGTTGTTGCATTTCACACTGGTACCAAAGGCGCTGTTGGCCACTGGTCGCTGGAGCAAACTTAATCGCGGTTTTAGTCGTTTTATCAATTGCTTTAGTGATTAGTTCAGAGGCTATTGCTCTGGTCTGAGTTACTTGATTTTTCATTTCCTGTCTCTGTTTTCAAACGGTTCGCTGCTGATGTTGGCTGTCACAGAGGCATAGTAGGAAACAGATTTTTTACCAACAAACCTTATCTGTAAAATATTTTCAGGTAGGAAGGAAAAATGGGTTAAAAATTTTATTGAAATAAATTCTATATATTAATTGTTTAAAGGTTTTCTATTCATAAAATTAATTCTCATACCGACCCTAAAGGAAGAGAAGTTTGTGAATAATTTAAAGAACTATCTAACACGATCGGGGGTTATCTATCCCGAAAAAGAAGCCCTCAAGGTAGCGGGCGAATCATTCACCTATAGGAACCTTCACCGCCTAGCTTGTCAATTTGCCGAGGGTTTAAATACATTGCAGATAGCGCCTGGATCTAAAGTTGCGCTGTGGCTTCCCAAGTCAGCCGAGGCCTACATTAGTATTTTCGGTAGTGTTGAACACAATTCGGCGTTTATTCCCCTTGATATATCAACGCCAGCCACCCGAGTGAGTTACATTCTCAATGACTCTGGGGCAGATATGCTGATCTGTCGAGCCTCAGATTACCAAAAATTGCCTGAGTCAAAACGCTGTTCCCTAAGTCTGGTGATCTTGGTCGGAGAGGCCGGTGAGCATGCTCTTTATCCGGCTGGTCGCTATCTGTATTGGCAGGATTTTATGGCGGCCGAGACCAGAGGCTGTAATCCAGAAATTATCTCCACTGGTGTTCCTAAGCAGCGCTTCGATGAAGAGAGTATCGCCTATATTTTCTATACCTCGGGCAGTACCGGCTTGCCTAAGGGAGCGGCGATCAGCCATAGGGCTGCCTGTATATTCGTCGACTGGGCAGTGGACTGCATCGATTTGACCAGCGCTGATGTGGTGGCCAACCAGGCCTCCCTGAGTTTTGATTTGTCCACCTTTGATCTCTTTGCCACGCTCAGTGCAGGGGCAACCTTAGTTGCTATACCTGACTGGCCAATCAGTTCCGGCTATCCATTTGCTCGGTTTATTCAAGAGCAAGGCATTAGCGTCTGGTACTCAGTACCCACAGTGCTTAATAAGATAGCCGCGTCTCAGCGCAAAAGTCCCTTTAATCTCGATTGCTTGCGCGTGATTATTTTTGCCGGCGAGGCCTTCGCCAAGCAGGATCTAGTGGCCTTTCAATGCTATGTGAAAGGAGCGAGTCTTTATAACTGGTATGGGGCTACAGAGATTAACTCCTGTATCAGCCATCTTGTGACCGCGGAAAATCTCGCCAGCGACCAACCTCTTCCCATAGGAACCGCCTGTCCCTTTGCCCGCATCAAGCTGGTATTTGATGCGGGCAGCTCGGTTGGCGAACTGTTTGTCTCTGGGGCGTCGCTGATGACGGGTTATCTTAAGAATGGCAAGATTCGCAAAGATAGCTTTGTTCGCGGGCTTGATAAAGAGGATCTCTACTATGCCACTGGGGATCTAGTGCGTGAAGAAAATGGTCTGCTGTTCTATCACAGCAGGCGCGACCATATGATCAAACACAAGGGTTACCGCATTGAGTTGGCAGAGATTGAAAATAATCTTCTCGACCATAGTGGTGTAAAAGAGGTTGCTTGCGTTTATGTGGATAAGGCAATTGTCATCTTTGTTGCGCCCCATGCTAGCTGCCTCAATTTGCTTGAATCGAAACTACGCCTAAAGCTGGCAGAAAAACTGCCCATCTATATGCGTCCGGATAAATTTTTCATTGTCGACAAATTGCCCAAGTCGGTGCGCGGCAAGGTGGACCGTCGAAAGTTAGAAGCAGTATATCTAGATTGGCTTGAGCACCCCACAGCTGACCAATACTGTGAGCAGCAAAACACACAGGAGGTGGTGCTATGAGCGCAGCAGAGGTGCCCACCTTAAAAATTATTCGGCAACAGATCTGTGAGTTGCTCGGTACTGAATGCAATAACTTGATCGGCCGCACCACAGTGATCAAAGAGATACTGGATTCAATGCTATTTGTCAGCCTATTGGTGCGCGTGG
>JAFMBU010000046.1 GCA_017858295.1 Porticoccaceae bacterium
TACAGGTTCTTAATTAGCGACTTTTAATTACAAGCCCTCAGAAGACCAGCCATTAATCACTTGATCTATATCGCCACCGGCACGTTGCGCCGATTGTACAAATTGGTTGCGAAAAGTTTTGCCCAGGTTAATTCCGTTGATCACCACATTAACTACCATCCACTGACCGGTCTTTTTCCGCGCCATGCTGTACTCAAGCGGGTAGACGGTATCCGCGCTGCGAATTTCCTGTTTTACCGTCAAACGGCGCTGACCCTCGGCCACTTCTCCCGCTTTGACCAGCACAATTTCTTGATTCTCATAACCGATCAGACCGCGACCGTAAGTTTCAACTAGACCACTGCGAAAAGTCGTGGCGAAGCGCGCACGCTGCTCTGGGGTGGCTTGCTTGTGATAAACACCCATTACATTGCGCGCGATAAAGGCAAAATCAATACGATCTCGGAGCAAGTTTTCTAAACTATCAAAATAGGCTTTTTCATTCTCAGGGTAACCCGATTTATGTGTGGCTATAGTCTCCAATAGCTCAACCGTCACCTGCTCAATCTGCTGATATGGATCACTGGTGCTATCCTGAGCAATGGTTAACGAAACAACTCCCAGCGCACCAGTCAGGGCCAGTAAACCCATGCAAAACCACTTTTTAACAGTCATAAAAACGCTTCTCATAAATTAATCATCCTGATCGATCAGCAGCAGAGACTCTTATACGCAAGCATGGTTTTAAACGATGCAATATTCTGCGGTAAGTTTGCTGACAATAATGGTCCAGCACTATAACATCCCCGATCTGATGAAGAAATAGAACCCGCCGCCGCCAAAGCGGTAATTTGGAGAATTTATGAGCGCAATGTTACTACCGATTTTAGGCCTGTTGATCGGCGTTCTTGGACTCCTATGGGGAGCGGATCGGTTTGTTGAAGGCAGTGCCGGCGCAGCGCGAAATTTTGGCGTTTCACCACTGATTATTGGCCTTACCGTGGTATCAATTGGCACCTCGGCACCAGAGGTTTTGGTGTCGATAAATGCCGCACTCAGCAACGCCGCAGAACTGGCGGTAGGCAATGCACTGGGCTCCAATATGGCCAATATTGGTCTGGTGCTCGGCGTAACTCTGCTAATTGCGCCAACGCCGGTGCAAAAACATCTACTGACTCAGGAAGGCCTGGTGCTTTTGGTGGTCACCGCCATCGCTGGATTGTGCCTCTATGACGGTTATCTGGGCCGAGTTGAGAGTGCCATTCTAGCTGGCCTGATCTTTCCTCTGGTATATATCGCCATTAGATACAAAAAGACCCATATCAGCCCTGAAGAGGTGGCGGTGGGCGAAGACATTCCGGATATCACCATGGGCGCAGCCGCGCTGTGGTTTATTGTTGGACTGGCAGTACTCTTGGCCAGTGCTGAAGTGACCGTATGGAGCGCCAAGACGATTGCCCAATCCATGGGCGTCAGCGAACTGATTATTGGCCTCACTGTAGTCGCCATTGGCACCAGTCTGCCTGAACTGGCGGCATCGGTGGTCAGTGCCATGCGTGGCCATCATGATATAGCCATAGGTAATGTCTTCGGCTCAAATCTATTTAATCTGATGTTGGTGATGCCCGCCGCTGGTATTATTTCGCCCATGGCGATTTCACCGGAGGTGTTTAGCCGCGACTTTATCAGCCTTGCGATTATGACCCTATTGTTGGTCGCGATGGTTGCCCTGGCCCTTAGGAAAGCCGCGCGCAGTGGCTTGCCCGCAGTACTTTCTCGATATCTGGGTGTGATTCTAATCGCAGGTTACATTGGCTACTACGCTGTTCTCTGGCCAGCAATTGTCGGCGCCTAGCAGGCTGCAGTTCTCCGCCCGAGCATTTGCCACTATAATGCCAAGGGCCCCAGCCCAACCCAATCCAATTTACCCGAGCCAAGCGACCGACCTATGACCGCAACAAACTTTATTACTTCGGCACAGCGCACCATCAAAATGGAAGCCGATGCGGTTGCCGAACTGCAGCATCGCCTCGACCAAAGCTTTGTTACCGCCTGCGAGACTATGCTCGCCTGCAAGGGGCGCGTAATAGTGACCGGCATGGGTAAGTCGGGCCATATTGGCAACAAGATTGCGGCAACGCTGGCCAGCACAGGTACACCATCGTTTTTTGTTCACCCCGGCGAAGCCAGTCATGGCGATCTCGGCATGATCACCAAAAACGATGTGGTGATTGTGATTTCAAATTCCGGTAGCACCGCCGAAGTAATTACCATTCTGCCCTTGATTAAGCGCCTGGGCATTCCCATGATCAGCATGACCGGAGACCCCGAGTCGGTGCTATCAACGGCTGCATTAGCCAATCTCGATGTCAGTGTCGCCAGCGAAGCCTGCCCGCTAAATCTGGCTCCAACCACCAGTACAACAGTGACCCTAGCCATGGGTGATGCGCTGGCTATTGCCCTTCTCGAATCCCGCGGTTTTACCGCCGAAGACTTTGCTTTCTCCCATCCTGGGGGCGCCCTGGGTCGCAAGTTGCTGTTGCGGGTAACAGATATTATGCACAAAGATGTCGAAGTGCCTCGGGTTCTGGCAACAGAGCCACTGCATCAAGCGCTGTTGGTGATGACTGAAAAAGGCTTTGGCATGACCACCGTGGTCAGCAATGAGAATAAATTACTCGGCGTATTTACCGACGGTGATTTGCGCCGCATAGTCGACGCCAAAGTGGATATAAACAATGTCACTATGGCGGATGTTATGTCCCCTGACCCGAAGACCATTAATGGTGAAATTCTTGCCGCTCAAGCACTGAAAATAATGGAAGATGGTTCTATTACCGCGCTGATCGTGGAAGACGAAAATCAATCACCCATTGGTGTTCTGCATATGCATGATATTTTACGTGCGGGAGTCCTGTGATGGACAACGGAATCGAGAGCGGAATGGAGAGCGGAATGGAGTCAGCCATAACAAGCGCTACAGACAAGGCAGTAATCGAAGCCGCCAAACAGATCAAATTATTGCTTGTGGATGTGGATGGCGTGCTCACCGATGGGCGCCTCTACTACGGCAACAATGGCGAAGAGCTGAAAGCCTTTGATATTCAAGATGGACTGGGAATCAAATTACTCCAGCGTGGCGGCGTTCAGGTAGGCATTATCACTGGACGGGTTTCCGCGCTGTTGCAGCGTCGCGCCGATGAGCTGGGTATGGAGCCGGTGGTTCAAGGGCGTGAAGATAAACTCACCGCACTCAATGAGCTGCTGCAAAACATGTCTATCGAGCTCAACGAAATCGCCTTTATCGGCGACGACCTGCCAGATCTCGCAGTGATCAATCGAGTAGGCCTGGGCATCACTGTCGCCAATGGCAATGCCGCCGTGGCGGCCAAAGCAAAGTGGCAAACCAGCCGCTGTGGTGGCAACGGCGCGGTTCGCGAGGCCGCGGAAATGATTCTCGCAGCACAGGGCAAACTTGATCGTGCGCTGGCGGCCTATCAATGATTAAACAGGCGCTGCTGGCTGTTTTTCTTGCCTTTATGATCGGTGGGTTTGTGCTTATTTGGGACTCACCGCCCGAGGCATTTCTGCGCCAAACCAGCAGCCAGATGGATGGAGATTCTCAGGCAGACAGTTATATGACCAAGGTCACTAGCCAACGCTTTTCTCAGCTGGGCAGTGAACAGTTTAACCTTAGCTCACCGCGCATCGAGTTCTTCCAAGGGGAGTCGACGGTCAAGGTGCAGCAGCCGCGTTTTTTGGCTCAGGGAGATGCATCTCACCCTATTGCTCTAACTGCTGACAGCGGACTTCTTGACAGCGCCAGTGGGCAACTGGAACTGCAGAACAATGTGCTAGCACAGATGACCAATGCCGCGGGCGCAGCTACATTGACCACAGAGCGCTTGACCTTTTTGATCGATAGCAGTGTCGCCATCACTGACCAGCCCTTTAATATGCTTTCAGAGCGTGGCAAGGCATCTGGCACTGGGCTCAGAATTGATCTGGTCAACGAAACCTATGCGATCCAATCCAAAGTCAGGGTAACTCATGATCCGCGCTAAGCTATTTTATATGCCCCATCTGCAGCAGCCTTACCTTTGGTGCCGGGCCGTTCTTCTTGCGCTACTGGGCAGCATGCTAGCCATACCCTGCACCGCTCTGCCCAACGATCGCCAGCAGCCTATCTCTATTGAATCTGACTATGCCGAGCGCAATGAAAAAACCGGCCGCACAGTCTACAGAGGCAATGTGGTGATCAGCCAGGGTAGTGTGCTGATCGAGGCGGATCAAATTACATTGCACGTTGAAAAGAATAAAATTAGTCGCATTGAATGCACAGGTAAGCCAGCCAGTTATCAGCAAAAGCCCACACTTGAAAGTGCCACTATGATTGCTCGCGCCGACCATATCGACTACTTACCCGCCACCAACAAACTGGCCCTAAAACAGAATGCGATGCTGTCTCGAAATGGCACTATCATCAAGGGCGACTCAATTGACTACGACATCGACAAGCAAACCTGGAAAGCCAAGGGCAACAATCAAGGCCAACAGAAGCGGATTCAGTTAGTAATCCCAGCCTCTGCCCTGCAGAGCGATTCCAATAAACCGGAGACCAAGCCCTGATGGCTACTTTACAAGCGCGCAATCTGGCCAAGGCCTACGGCAAACGTCCGGTGGTTAAAGATGTTTCCATCAGCGTCAAGCAAGGTGAAATTGTTGGCCTGCTGGGGCCCAATGGCGCCGGTAAGACCACTTGTTTTTATATGATTATCGGTCTTGTGGCTCAGGACATGGGTTCGATCACTATTGATGGCGACGATATCACCGCCCTGCCCATGCACGGCCGAGCCCGCCGCGGACTGGGCTATCTGCCCCAGGAACCCTCAGTATTTCGCAAGCTTAGTGTAGAGGACAATATTTTAGCCATTTTGGAGACTCGCAAAGAGCTGAATCGCAAACAGCGTATTCAGCGAGCTGACGAACTGATGCGCGAGTTTCACGTTTCCCATCTAGCCAAAAATCAGGGCATGAGCCTCTCTGGCGGCGAGCGACGACGTGTTGAAATTGCCCGAGCGCTAGCGGCAGATCCACAGTTTATTCTCCTCGACGAGCCCTTTGCTGGAGTCGACCCAATCTCGGTTACTGATATCAAGCAGATCATCCGCCACCTCCGTGACAGCGGTATTGGCGTTTTAATTACCGATCACAATGTCCGAGAAACTCTGGATATTTGCGAGCATGCCTACATCATTGGCGAGGGTCATGTGATCGCCGAGGGAACCACCAGCGATATACTCAACAATACTCAGGTGCGCAAAACCTACCTAGGTGAAAACTTTACCCTTTAGGATTGGCTCAGCTTCAACGAAACGTACTCAGACCTTCATAAGTAGTCGATTGAGCCAGCCAAATCCTCTACAAGCGGCCAATAAGCGGTCAATAAATCACCCAAATCAACCTCCTTACCAAATCGTCCATTGCAAGCAGTATAGAATTGGCACTAAACTTGCAGACTTCTATACAAGAATAAACGTCCTCTATGCGCCAAGGCCTCCAGCTTAAGATCAGCCAACAACTGACGATGACTCCTCAGTTGCAACAGGCTATCCGTCTTTTGCAGTTGTCGACGCTGGATTTACGTCAGGAGATGATTGAGCAACTCTACAGCAACCCACTGCTGGAAATGGACGAGGATATTCCTGAGACCTCGGGACAGGATGCCGATCGAACCACTAGCGAGAGCAATCAGATCGCGGAAGCTGAGCGCAATAGCGAGCAAAATCCCGAGTACGAATGGAACGATGAAATCCCCAAAGATGTGCCGGTAGACGCCAACTGGGACGATGTATACAGCCCCCCTACCACCGCTGCTAGCAGTGGTGGCGAAGTCAATCTCGAACAGGTCTACCAGGTCACTGAATCCTTTCAGGGGCATCTCGAATGGCAACTCAATCTAACCCCCTTTTCCGATCGCGACAGAGAAATCGCCTCAGCGTTTATCGACTCCATCGATAGCTGCGGGTTTATTTCTGCTGAACTCAGAGATATCACCGCCCACATTAACTACGAGGATATTGAAGACGAACTCGATGAAGATGAGTTGATAGCTGTATTACATCGACTGCAGCAGTTTGACCCCCCTGGTGTATTTGCCCGCAGTATTAGCGAGTGCCTAACGATTCAGCTCAATCAACTGTCTCCAGAGACCAAATATTTGCAGTCGGCCAAACATCTGGTGGATGGTTTCTTACAGGATATTGTCTCGGTGGACAGCGCCCGCCTTGGGAAAAAGACTGGACTGGATACCGAGGAGTTACAGGGCGCCCTGCAACTGGTGCGCAGTTTAAATCCACGCCCTGGGGAGTCCCTCAGTAGCAATGACGTTGAGTATATAGTCCCAGACGCCTACGTCGAAAAAATCAAAGGTCGCTGGAGAGTCAAACTCAATGACAGCAATATGCCGCGTCTGCGCATCAATGACTCTTACTCTTCGTTGATCAAGCGCTCCGATAGCAGTGACCAAAATCAATTTTTAAAAGATAATCTTGCCGAGGCGCGCTGGTTTCTGCGCAGTATTGAAAGTCGCAATGAAACATTGATGCGCGTGGCAATGACCATTGTCGAACTGCAGCGCGGCTTCCTCGACCATGGTCCGGTTGCCATGAAACCCATGGTGTTATCTGATATTGCCAGCAAGCTGGAACTTCATGAATCGACAATTTCACGGGTTACTACGAGCAAATACTTGGCCACGCCTCAGGGTATATTTGAACTTAAATATTTCTTTTCAAGTCATGTTAGTACTGCTGGCGGCGGGGAGTGTTCATCTACAGCAGTTTGCGCTATTCTTAAAGAACTGATCGGCGCAGAACAACCGGCAAAACCGCTCAGCGATAGTAAGCTGACTTCCCTGTTAGAACAACAAGGCATCCAAGTCGCACGTAGAACAGTGGCTAAATACAGAGAGAGCCTGGGAATCCCATCCTCGAGTCAGCGTAAAAGATTTTAATCATGTGAAACAAAGGAGTACTGAATGCAATTAACCATTAGCGGACATCACCTGGAAATCACCGAGGCAATAAGAGAATACGTCACCAGCAAATTTGCCAAACTCGAACGACACTACGAACAAATCAATAGCACGTCGGTTATTCTAACCGTCGAAAAACTATCCCAAAATGCAGAAGCCACGGTCCATGTAAGCGGCGCAGAATTATTTGCCAACTCCCAGCATGAAGACCTTTACGCTGCGATTGACTCACTGACTGACAAGCTCGATCGTCAGCTGATTAAATACAAAGAGAAGCACCGAGGCCGTTAAACCCGTCCATGAAAATAGAGAACATACTCACCCAACAATTGACCCAATGCGGCATTCCTGGCGGCAGTAAAAAACGCGTGCTGGAGAATTTGTCGACCTTTGTCACCGAACAGCTCGGTGGCGATGGCGAGCAGGCTGATAGTTTATTTCACAACCTGGTCGCCCGTGAGCGACTTGGCAGCACCGGCATTGGTGAAGGTGTCGCCATTCCCCACTGCCGTGTGGCCGGCTTTAATCGCATTCATGGCTGTCTGGTCAAGCTAGACCAAGCCATCGACTTTGGTGCTCTTGATGACCAGCCGGTAGATTTAATTTTTGCTCTCATTGTTCCCGAGGAGCAAAACGAAGAACATCTTGCCACTCTGGCAAGGGTTGCCGCGATTATGCAGGATGACAGCTCACGAGCCTCTCTGCGCCAGTGCAGCAGCAGCGAAGAGCTCTACAATACGGCACTGCAGCTCGAGCGCGCAGCCTAGACATGCGCCTAGTCATTGTCAGCGGCCACTCAGGGTCCGGAAAAACCTCAGCGCTAAATATTCTTGAGGACGTGGGTTTCACCTGTATTGATAACCTGCCGGCCACATTGCTTGAACATTTAATTGGCCAGCTCAACGAAAACAGTAACCATCAAGATTTGAATATCGCCGTGGGTATAGATGCGCGCAATCTCGTGGGCGATCTGAATAAGATTCCGGAGATCCTTGAGTCAATTGGGCGAGACGGCGTCGATGTGGATGTCATCTTCCTCTATGCGCACCGAGCAGACTTGCTGCGACGCTACAGTGAAACCCGTCGCCGCCATCCACTGAGTACCGACACTGTTGGCCTGAAAGAGGCCATCAAGCTAGAAAAAGAAATGCTCAGCCCAATCTCGGAGATCGCCGATCGCTCTGTGGACACCTCGCAGCTGACACTGCATCAATTGCGTGACCTGATTAAAAATACCATTGTGCCCAAGCAGCCCCAACATATGTCGATACTGTTTGAGTCCTTTGGTTTTAAAAACCGCGTCCCATCAGACTCGGATTTTGTTTTTGATGTGCGCTGCCTGCCCAACCCCTACTGGAAGGCACAGCTAAAAAACAAGACAGGAGAGGATCCAGACGTTATTGAGTTCCTCGAGAGCCAGATTGAGATAGCCTCCATGCTGGCGGATATTATTGGTTTCTTAACCCGCTGGATTCCGCAATTTCAGAGCAATAATCGCAGCTATCTAACCATCTCTATAGGCTGCACCGGCGGACAACACCGATCTGTCTACCTAGCGAATAGATTGCATGAGCACTTCTCTGGTGTGCATCCATTTGTTCAAGTAGCTCACAAAGAGCTTTCACCTTGATTCACTGCCAGCTCGATATCATCAATAAACTTGGCCTTCACGCCAGGGCAGCAACCAAACTGGCAAGTACCGCCGGGCGCTTTGGCTGCACTATTCGCACCGGCAAACAAGAGCCATTAGTGGACGCAAAAAGCGTTATGTCACTGATGCTTATGGCTGCCAGCAAGGGCACCAGTCTAATTTTTGAATTCGATGGTGAAGACGAGCAGGAAGCGCAGGCAGCCATAAGCGAACTCCTGGCCGACTACTTTGGCGAAGGGGAATAATCTGTCCCGCTCTGGATAACTGTTTACGCTGGCCTATCAGTAAAAACTACTCATATCTCGGCTAGCTGGTTAGAATACCAGCGCTGAAGTGTCTCAGCCCAGCCAAGGGAGCGACTTATGAACAATAACGATAATAGCCTTTTGGCCAGGCTCGGCAACGCCATCGACACCGGCACCTTGAATCAGGTGCGACATATACTCAACAACCTCTCACCGCCGGACATTGCACACCAACTAGAAACCGCACCGCCACGGCTGCGTAATATTCTCTGGGAGATAGTTGATCCCGAGATATCCGGTGAAGTGCTACAAGAACTCTCCGACGACATTCAGCTCGAATTCCTCAATCAGATGGATGGCGCGGAAGTTGCGTCGATGACCGAAGGTCTCGACGTCGACGATATAGTCGATATTCTCCAGCAGCTGCCGGACCGAGTTATCCCCGAAGTTCTCAAAGCGATGTCGGTACAGGACAGGCTGAGAGTTGAGTCAGTACTCACTTACAATGAAGATACCGCCGGTGGGTTAATGGACACCGAGGTCATCACGGTGCGGCCGGATATTACCGTGGACGTAGTACTGCGCTATCTGCGACGCTTTGAAGAGCTCCCAGATATCACCGACAACCTGTTTGTGGTCAGTCGCAACGACACCTTTTTGGGCACATTGCCACTGAGTAAAATGCTCACCTCAAGCCCCAGCACCTCGGTTCGCGAAGTTATGGACACCGAAGTGGAGGCGATACATGTGAACCTCACCGACTCCGATGTGGCACAGCTATTCCAGCGCCAAGATCTGGTATCGGCACCAGTTGTCGACGACCAACACCGCCTGGTTGGGCGAATCACCATTGATGATGTGGTTGATGTCATTGTTGAAGACGCTGACCACAGCCTTTTGGCCATGGCCGGTCTCAGCGACACCGAGGATACCTTCTCCTCCATCAGCCGTACCGCGCCTCGTCGCGCACTGTGGTTGGGCCTCAACTTGCTCACTGCAATTCTCGCCTCTTCAGCTATCAGCCTATTTGAAGCGACATTGGAAAAGGTGGTTGCCCTGGCAATTTTAATGCCCATTGTGGCCAGCATGGGCGGCGTGGCCGGCAGTCAAACCCTCACCGTAGTTATTCGCGGCATGGCCCTGGGACAAATCGAGCGGGACAACCTCAAGTGGCTGCTGAGCAAAGAATTTGCCGTTGGCGCACTCAATGGCATGCTCTGGGCAGTGGTCATGGGTGCCATAGTCTCAGTGTGGTTTGGCGACTGGACCATCGCACTGGTGATCGCCGCCGCTATGGCCATTAACCTGGTCGCAGCAGCAGTGGCAGGGACACTTTTACCTGTGATGTTGCGCTCTTTAAAAATTGACCCAGCCCTCGCAGGCTCGGTTATTCTCACGACAGTTACCGATATAGTCGGTTTTGTCTCCTTTCTTGGACTTGCCACGGTGTTTTACAGCTAATGACCGATACTGATAGTAAAAATAATACTGATAACGACATCGAAGAAGATCTGGTCAGCAAGTCGCAACTTAAACGCGACAGTCATGCACTGCAGGATATGGGCAGCCAATTGGTTGAAATGCCCCTTGGCCAGCTGGCCAAGTTCAATTTACCGGACAATTTAAAGGACGCGATTACCGAGGCGCGTCGCTTAAAGAACCGCGAGGGCAAGCGCCGTCAGCTGCAGTATATTGGCAAACTTATGCGCACCGCTGACATCAGCTTTATCGAAGAGACATTGGAGCGCATGGATCATCAATCGCAAACCTACAGGCAGCATTTTATGCAGCTTGAAGCTCTGCGCGACAGATTGATCAGTCAGGGCAACCCGGTAATCGAAGAGCTTATGGAGAAATATCCCACCGCCGATCGCCAGCAGCTACGCAATCTTCAGCGCCAAGCGGCACGGGAGCTGGAATTGAAAAAAGCGCCCACAGCGAGCAAGAAAATCTTCGCCTACCTGCGCCAGCTAACTGAATAGAGCCCTGAGCGGGTAAAGAGCCCTCAGCCAATGGAAAGCCCTCAGCCAATCAAGCACCCAACTTGCGATGCTGGGCAACTGGCATCTTACTGCGTATCTC
>JAFMBU010000047.1 GCA_017858295.1 Porticoccaceae bacterium
GCAGCAATTTCAGAGATCGGTTGGCTGGTGGCACTGCGCGCTATTTGAATATCACTCATTGGGTCTTACTCCGTTAATTGTGTCAATAACACTGCCTGGTAAGACTGTCTCATTTTGGCGGCATCACTGTTCCAGACATCTTCCTTAAACAGCCGTGATGCTGGGGTTCTGGGACCGGCTTATGCTGTTCTAAAAACGACTCTAGGTCAAGCGGGGCAAGCCTTTTACGCCATGGCGCTGGAAGGCATATGGCAGTCGTATTTGCGCCTTGGCAGCTTAGCCCTGAGGTTTAAACTGAAAAATTATACTAATTAATTAGGCTTTGAAAGATGGCTATGAAGACAAGTGCAAAAGTAGTGGTCGTTGGCGGCGGCGTGGTGGGTGTCAGCACTCTTTATCATCTCGCCAAAAAGGGCTGGACCGACGTGGTATTGGTTGAGCGCAAAGAGCTGACATCCGGTTCTACTTGGCATGCTGCAGGCCTATTGCCGCTATTTAATATGAGCTACTCGGTGGGTAAGTTGCACCAGTACTCAGTGGACTTTTATCACGAGCTGGAAAAAGAGACCGGGCAAAATGTCGGTTTCAGTGTGGTGTCGAATATTCGCTTGGCGTCAAATGAAGATCGAATGGATGAGTACAGGTACTACTCAGGGGTCGCCCAGACCGTGGGTGTGGAAGTTAATTTCTTAACCCCGGAACAGGTTAAAGAAGTCTGGCCTCTGGCTAACCTAGATGGCGTTATTGGTGCCATACAGCATCCAGATGACGGCTATATTCAGGCCGCGGATCTGACTATGGCGCTGGCCAAAGGAGCCCGTTCTCGGGGTGCCGAGATCTATCGCAATACAGCTGTGCTGGACCTTGAGCAGCAGGCCGATGATAGCTGGATTGTTAAAACTGACAAAGGTGATATTCACTGTGAGCATGTGGTCTGCTGCACCGGTAACTTTGCCCGCAAGACCGGCGAGATGGTGGGGCTGGATATTCCCGTTATTCCGGTAGAGCACCAGTATATAGTCACTGATCCACATCCTGATATTTTGGCGCGCAAAGCCCAAGGGCTTCCTGAACAAGCTGTGCTGCGCGATTCTGACGCGGGCTATTATCTGCGTGAAGAGGCGGGCGGATTTATTCTCGGCCCCTACGAAGAAAATGCCCCCTGCTGTTATGTGGACGGACCCAGCGAGCATTCTGAATACGAGCTTTTCAATGGCGATCTCGATCGCCTGATGCCCCATATTGAAGCCTGTATGACCCGGGTTCCAGGCTTTGCTGATGTGGGCATCAAAACCGTTTACAACGGTGCCATTGCCTATACCCCTGATGGCAATCCTATAGTCGGCCCAGCTTGGGGCTTAAAAAACTTCTGGCTCAACGAAGGCCATAGTTTCGGTATTACCGCTGCCGGCGGTGCCGGTTGGCAGTTGGCGGAATGGATTATCGACGGTGAACCAACGGTGGATATGATGGGTGTTGATCCCCGTCGTTTTGGGCCCTATGCCAGCCGTGGTTACCTGCGCAGTAAAAACGAAGAAGCCTATGACCATGTGTTTAAAAACCACTACCCAGATGAAGAGCGCGGTGCCGCTCGACCGCTGAAAACCGCCCCCTGTTACGACCGCATGAAAGAGCTGGGTGCAGTGTTTGGCTCTGTCTATGGCTGGGAGCGACCTAACTGGTTTGCCCCTCCGGGTTATTCTCTCTCTGATGAGGACTTGGATAAGTCGGATACCCTGTGGAACAAAAATCACTCAAAAGCGCTAGCCGATGGTCGTATTGTGGAAAAGAACTCTTTCCGTCGCTCTAACTACTTTGATTTTGTCGCTGAGGAATGTCGCCATGTGAATCAGCATGTTGGAGTTCTCGATATGTCGGCTTTCTCCAAAGCCACAGTCACAGGTCATGGCTCAGAAGCTTGGCTAAATAGTATCGTTGCCAACAATATTCCCAAAGCCATTGGGCGTATTGGTCTCTGCCATATGCTCTCTAAAAACGGCGGCGTGCGAGCCGAATTCACCATCTACAAGCGCGCTAAAAACAGTTATTACTTGGTCTTTGCTGGCGCACAAGAGCGCCATGACTGGGACTATTTGACCAAGCTGGCGCCGCGGGATGGCTCGGTCAATCTGCAGAAAATCACCACTCAGATGGGGGTCCTGGTAGTTGCTGGTCCGAAATCTCGGCAGTTGCTGCAAAAGCTCACTGACACTGATATGTCTAACGACAACTTCAAGTGGCTCACTGGCAAGTCGATTAATGTCGGCTATGCCCAGGCTGAAGCGCTGCGGGTTAACTTTGTCGGCGAGCTGGGCTGGGAGCTGCACCATCCCATTGAGATGCAAAACTACATATTCGATGAGCTGATGAAGGCGGGCGCTGAATTCAATATCAAACCCTTCGGTATTCGCGCCATGGACAGCATGCGCATTGAAAAATCCTACCGTTTGATTCCCCGTGAAATGTCCATCGAATATTCGGCCCTGGAATCGGGCTTAGAGCGCTTTGTAAAACTGGATAAAGAGTGCGACTTTGTCGGTAAGCAAGCTCTGACTGCTTGGCAACAGCGCGGCTTTGAAAATTGCTTTGCCACCTTGGAAGTTCATGGGGTTACTGATGCCGATGCCCGAGGGTCTGAGGGCCTCTATAAAGACGGCCAATTAATTGGTCGGGCTACCTCTGGAGGCTTTGGTTTTCGCACTAACAAGTCTCTGGCCCTGGGGTTGGTCAAAACCCCTTACGCTGCTGTAGGTACCGAATTAGAGATTGAAATACTGGGCCAGCGCTATCCAGTGACAGTGATCGAGGAGTCTCCATTTGACAGCGAAAATAGCTGTTTAAGAAGCTAGTTTTTAGGCGCGTCGTTAACTGATATTTCCGCGTCGTAAAAGCAGATGCGGCAGTGCTCAAACAGGCACAGACTGCGACCAATAAAATTCCCTTAAAGAGAGAATAAAATTCTCCAACGGAAGAGTGATTATGACTGAAACAACGGGTCGAAGAAGAGCGGGTAGAGAAGGTGGTGGTCGCGATGGACGCCGCACAGCTCGCGCCAATGCTGTGGTCAAAGCAGCGCCGTTTATCGAGCGCAAAATTCCCTATTTTGAATATCTCAGCGAAGAAAACCTGCAGCTGATTGAAGACAATGCCGATATATTGCTCGAAGAGATCGGCATAGACTTTCTCGATGATCCAGAAGCTTTGGCAATGTGGGCCGAAGCCGGTGCCGATGTAAAGGGCAGCCGTGTGCATTTCCCCAAGGGCCTCTGCCGTTCGATTATTCAGGGCACAGCTCCGCGAGAATTTGTTCAGCACGCACGCAACCCAGAGCGCAATGTCATTATCGGTGGCAAGCGTACAGTGTTGGTTCCCGCCTATGGCTCGCCCTTTGTTCATGATATAGATAAAGGCCGTCGCTACGCTACCATCGAAGATTTCCAGAATTTCGTCAAACTGGCCTATATGGCCCCGGCAATGCATCACTCCGGCGGCACTATCTGCGAGCCAGTGGATCTGCCCGTTAACAAACGCCATTTCGATATGATTTACAGTCACTTTAAATACAGTGACAAGCCATTGATGGGTTCCGTGACTCACCACGAGCGCGCTCAGGACACAGTGGACATGGCCAAACTGGTGTTTGGCGAGGAATTTGTCGATCAAAACTGTGTGCTTACCAGTCTGATCAATGTCAATTCTCCCATGACCTACGACGCCACCATGCTCGGCTCTCTCAAGGTCTATGCGCGCAACAATCAGGCCACTGTGATCTCGCCGTTTATTCTTGCTGGCGCCATGTCGCCGGTAACCACTGCGGGCACTGTGACACAGATATTAGCTGAGGCACTGGCCGGTATCGCCTTTACCCAGCTCTGCCGTCCCGGTGCTCCAGTTATCTTTGGCACCTTTGCTGCAGCTGTGTCTATGGCCACTGGCGCACCCACCTTTGGTACTCCAGAGCCAAGCCAAGTTATCTATGCCGCTGCAGCTCTGGCTCGTCGACTGGGCGTGCCTTTTAGAAGTGGTGGTGGACTCACTGGCTCGAAATTACCCGATGCCCAGGCCGCCTATGAAGCGGCCAATACCTTGCAGACCAGTGCCTTGGCTGGGGTTAACTTTATGTTGCACACCGCCGGTTGGTTAGAAGGTGGTCTGGCTATGGGCTATGAGAAATTTATTATGGACTGCGATCAGGCCAGCATGATCTCGGTGCTGCTGTCGGGTATGGATATGTCCGAGAACGGTCAGGCGCTTGATGCGGTCCGCGAAGTGGGTCCCGGCAAACATTACCTCGGCTCAGCCCACACCCTAAAGAATTTTGAAACCGCATTCTATCGCTCCACTGTAGCTGACAATAATAGCTATGAGCAGTGGCAGGTAGATGGCTCTCTGGATACGGCGCAGCGGGCCAATATTCTGTGGAAAAATATGCTCAATGAGTATCAGGCCCCGGCATTTGATGTGGCGGTTGATGAGGCTCTAATTGATTTTATGGCGCGGCGCAAAGGCTCGTTTGCCGACCGCGACTATTAAACACGACTAACAAGCACGATTGTTAAGGAACAAACCCTATGTCAGAAGAAGACGATATTGTACTAGCCGAGCTATCTGATGCTGATCTGGTTCTGCAGATGCATGACGATCTCTACGACGGTCTAAAAGAAGAAATCGAAGAGGGTACACAGATCCTGCTGGATAGAGGCTGGTCCCCTGAGCGTGTCTTAGGTGAAGCGCTGGTAGATGGTATGACCGTGGTCGGTGTGGATTTTCGCGACGGCATTTTGTTTGTCCCTGAGGTGCTGCTGGCGGCCAACTCCATGAAAGGCGGCATGTCGATTCTCAAGCCACTGTTAGCCGAGACTGGCGCTAAGCCGGTGGGCACCATGGTGATTGGCACGGTAAAAGGGGATATCCACGATATCGGCAAGAACCTAGTGGCGATGATGATGGAAGGGGCTGGCTTCGAAGTGCATGATATGGGTATCAACAACAGCGTTGAAGAATACATAGCTGCGCTTGAGCGTCACAAACCTGATATCTTGGGCATGTCTGCTCTATTGACCACCACTATGCCGTACATGAAAGTGGTGATTGACGCGCTCAAAGATCAAGGGCTGCGAGATAAATATATAGTCATGGTTGGTGGCGCGCCCCTCAATGAAGAATTTGGTATCGCAGTGGGCGCTGATGCCTACTGCCGTGACGCAGCGGATGCGGCGACTACCGCGATTAGATTGGTTCAGGAACGCAGAGCCCTAGAGACTGCCTGATGACTGATGTCAGCTCCCCGGCAAAGTTATTAGTGATTGCCTGTGGAGCCCTGGCTCGAGAGATTGTCTGGCTGCAACAGCTCAATGACTGGCGCCAAATAGACCTGCAATGTCTGGATGCCGAGTTGCATAACAGGCCCAAGTTAATAGCGGGTAAATTGCGCGAAAAAATTAACCAAAATCGCAGCCAGTATCAGCATATTTTTGTCGCCTATGGGGATTGCGGTAGCGGCGGTGAGATTGATCGAGTGTTGGCCGAGGCCGGCGGCTCTGTAGAGCGACTGCCCGGTGCACACTGCTATTCCTTTTATGCCGGTGAAGCGCGTTTTACTGAGATTGCAGCCCGGGAACTGGGTACGTTTTACCTCACCGACTTTTTGGTTGAGCATTTTGATCGTCTAGTGGTCAAGGGCCTAAAGTTGGATAAGCATCCGCAGTTGCGGGATCAGTACTTTGCTCACTACAGGTTAGTCGTCTATCTGTCCCAGCGCGAGGATGCGCAATTGCTGGAAAAAGCCAAAGCGGCTGCAGAATTTTTAGGGTTGGAATTTCGCCATGAACCTAGTGGTTATGGCGACTTGGAAAATGGTCTTCGCGAACAGATTGTGAAGATGATATAAGAACAAAAAGAGCCCGTAAAAAGAGCTCGTAGAAAAGAGCTCGTAGAAAAGAGCTCGTAGAAAAGAGCCCGTAAGTAAAAGAGCCTGTACAAAGAGCCCCTAGAGAGAGCCACCAGATGCAAAAAATCGAAGTATTTTGGCGTGATATCCCAGCTCAGATTCTGGTCAAAAGTGGCCGAGTGCGGGGCAAGGCGCTACTCAGTCATCGCTTTCAGGCGGCCATAGATCGCGCCGCGATGCGCGCAGGCAAGGGCGGCAGCGACGAGTATTTAGAAGACTGGCGCCGGATCACCAGTTCAATTGAAGGCGAGGGCAGTCCTCAGGAATTGGCGGAGCAGTTTGCTGAGGCTATCGAGGCCGCCTATTCCGACCTCGACATCAAGGCGCTAGTGGCCAGCAAAGGCCTCAGAGTAGAGTCCGCGTGAAAAGGCTTCGTTACTGGTCTGTGGAGAATGCGCGCTGGTTGCGCCGCGTCTATCAGATTATAGAAAGCGCCTTGGTATTTTTGCATCCGCTATTTAAACGCATTGGCTACCCACGTTTAGATCGCGGTTTTGCCGCGCTGGAAAAGCTTGTCAAAGGCTTGCTCTTCGACTCCCAGTCCTGCGGTCAGTGCACCTTAGGTGAAACTGGGATGGCCTGCCCAATGAACTGCCCTAAAACCCTGCGCAATGGCCCCTGTGGCGGTGTGCGCAGCAATGGCAACTGTGAGGTTGACCCGAACATGGTCTGCGTCTGGGTGACCTCCTGGGAGGGCAGCAAGAGGGTTGGCGATCTAGAGTCCACCATTCAAGTGATTCAGGCCCCTGTGGATGTGCGCCTTAAAGGCACCAGTGCCTGGCTTCGGGCCGTGCGTAAAAAATTGAGCGCCAGCTCGGGAGAGAGCCTGTGATCTTTGATGATGAACCCCTAGCGGGAGAGAACCTGCCAATATTGCCTGGGCATGATTCCCCGGGTCGCTTTGAGCGAGTTTTGCGCGCCGGTCACTTTGCCGTGACAGCAGAAATAGCACCACCAGATTCCGCGGATCCCCAAGAAGTATTTGACCGCGCCGCGCTGTTTGATGGCTATGTGGATGCGATAAACGCCACCGATGGTTCCGGTGCTAACTGCCATATGTCCAGTGTCGGCATGTGTGCGCTGCTGACCCGCCGTGGCTACTCGATGATTATGCAGATCTCCTGTCGCGACAGGAACCGCATTGCCATGCAGGGTGATGTGCTGGGTGCCTCCGCCATGGGCGTGTCGAATATACTCTGTTTAACCGGCGACGGTGTTCAATCCGGCGACCATCCGCAAGCCAAGCCAGTATTTGATATGGACTGCATGACCAGCTTGCAAATGCTCAGTGGTATGCGTGACAAAGGTGAGTTTCTCAGTGGCCGCAAAATCACCTCGCCACCTCGGGTGTTTTTAGGCGCGGCAGCAAATCCCTTTGCCCCACCTTTTGATTATCGGCCCCTGCGACTGGCCAAAAAAGTTGCCGCCGGTGCCCAGTTTATTCAGACCCAGTACTGTTTTGATATCGACATGCTGAAAACCTATATGGCCAAAGTGCGTGATTTGGGGCTGCACGAAAAAGTCTTTATTTTGCCCGGTGTAGGCCCACTGGCCTCGGCCAAGTCTGCGGAGTGGATTCGCAACAATGTCGCCGGCGTGCATATCCCCGATGAGATTATTAAGCGCCTGGCCGGTGCCCAAGATCAGAAGCAGGAAGGGGTCAATATCTGCATCGATATGATCAATCAGATTCGTCAGATCGAGGGCGCTAGTGGGGTGCATATTATGGCTTACCGCCAGGAACATCGCATCGCTGAAATCGTAGAAAAAACACAGGTGCTGGGAAGTCGAACTCCCTGGCGCCCAGAATAATAATTTTTGGAGAACGGCATGACCATTACGACGATTAGTTCCGCCACGCGAGAAGTCAAAATCGGCTTTGATCAGCCCTTTGTCATTATCGGCGAACGCATAAATCCCACCGGCCGGAAAATTTTAGCCGAGGAAATGAAAGTCGGCGACTACAGCCGAGTGGAATCGGATGCCCTGGCGCAGGTTGCGGCTGGAGCACAGATGTTGGATGTTAATGCCGGCATCCCACTGGCCGATGAGCCGCGTATTTTGGCCGAAGCGATTCAGCTGGTGCAGTCGATCAGCGATGTGCCCCTGAGTATTGATTCCTCAATTATTGAAGCCCTGGAAGCGGGTCTTGCCGTCTATCAGGGCAAAGCTCTAGTCAACTCTGTCACCGGGGAAGATGAGGTGCTGGAGAGAGTGTTGCCCCTAGTAGCCAAATATGGCGCCGCAGTGGTGGCCATTTCAAATGACGAAACTGGCATCTCAGAAGATCCCAATGAACGTTTCAAAGTGGCCAAAAAGATTATCGAACGGGCCGCGGATTACGGTATTCACTACAGCGATGTGATCGTTGATCCCTTGGTGATGCCCATTGGCGCCATCAATACTGCCGGCTTGCAAGTCATGCATATTGTGCGTCGCCTGCGTGAAGAGCTAAAAGTAAACACCACCTGTGGCGCATCCAATGTCAGCTTTGGTCTACCCAACCGCAATGGCATTAATAGCGCCTTTTTAACCATGGCTATGGGGGCCGGAATGACCTCCGCCATTACCAGTCCACTGCACGCAGAAGTGATGGCTGCGGTGCGTGGTGGCGACGTGATGATGGGCAATGATCCCAACTGTGCCAATTGGATTAAAGCCTATCGCGAACCAGTTGCCGAAGGGGAAGGGCGGGTTCGTGGTGGTCGCAGAAAAAGAGCCTAGGATCCCAGAGAGCAGTGAAGCCTATGGACAAGCAGGTAAAAGTGGTTTTTACCCCCTCTGGTCGCCGCGGCAGTTTTCCGGTGAATACGCCGCTGCTCCATGCAGCGAGGGTTTTGGGGGTTGATATTGACTCGGTCTGCGGTGGTCGCGGCCTCTGTGGTCGCTGCCAGATTATCTGTGCCGAAGGCGCGTTTCCGAAACATCAAATCGATTCCGCGAGCAGTCATCTGTCGCCGGTTTGCGCCACTGAAATCAAGTATGGCGAGCGCAAAGCGCCATTGGTAAACGGCCGTCGCCTCAGCTGTCATACCCTGTTGTTAGATGATGTCGTCATCGATGTGCCCCCCGAAAGTCAGGTGCATCGGCAAATTGTGCGCAAAGAGGCCGAATACCGCGATATTCATCTGGATCCGGCTACGCGGCTCTACTATGTGCAGGTGGAAGAAGCGGATATGCATGTGCCCAAAGGGGATTTGCAACGTCTGATTGAAGCCCTGGAAGAGCAGTGGCAACTGCCCAATCTAGGTTGCGACAACGGACTTCTCAAGACCCTGCAGCCAGCTCTGGCCAAGGGCAAGCGCGGCATTACAGTCGCGGTCTACAACGATCAACAAATTATTGCCCTGTGGCCCGGCTTCCGCGACAAAGCCTATGGCGTGGCGGTAGATGTGGGCTCAACCACCATTGCAGCCCATCTCTGTGACCTCTCCAGTGGTGAAGTGATGGCCAGCGCCAGTCTGATGAATCCGCAAATTCGCTTTGGCGAAGACCTGATGAGCCGTGTTTCCTACGTGATGATGCACCCGGAAGGGGCGGAGGAGTTGACAGTGGTAATCCGCCAGGCCCTAAACAGCCTGTTTGCCGAAGTGGCAGCGGCCATGGACGGCGCGGTTGAGGATATTTTGGAAATCACGTTGGTCGCGAATCCGATTATGCACCATATATTACTCGGGATTAGTCCGGTGGAATTGGGTGGCGCACCCTTTGCACTAACTACTGATGCGGCGGTTGAGGTAGCGGCCGCTGAACTGGAATTAAACATTAATCCCGGTGGGCGCATCTATATATTGCCCTGTATCGCCGGTCATGTGGGCGCCGATACCGCCGGTATGATTCTCTCGGAAGAGCCCCAGGAACAGGATCAGATGACGTTATTGGTAGACGTTGGTACCAATGCAGAAATTGTGCTGGGCAATCGCCAGCGACTACTGGCCTGTTCCAGCCCCACCGGCCCAGCCTTTGAAGGGGCGCAGATTAGTTGCGGTCAGCGGGCGGCCACTGGTGCCATTGAGCGGGTGCGCATAGACCCACAAACCTTGGAGCCGCGCTTTAAGGTAATTGGCTCGGACCTCTGGTCTGATGAAGCGGGTTTTAGCGCAGCCATTCAGGGTCACGGTGTCACCGGAATCTGCGGCTCTGGGATTATCGAAGTGGTTGCCGAGATGTATCTGGCAGGCATAGTTACAGTGGACGGTATTGTCGACGGCGATCTGGTTAATCGAACGGAGCGCGTTATTCAAAATGACCGCACTTGGTCCTATGTTTTACACAGATCTGAAACCGATGAGGCCCAAGTACTGGTAACACAGAATGATATCCGCCAAATCCAGCTGGCTAAAGCGGCACTCTATGCTGGCGTGAAGCTATTGATGGATCATATAGGCACTGACCGGGTAGAGCGTATTCGTTTGGCTGGGGCTTTTGGCAGCCATATCAATGTGCAACATGCCATGGTGCTGGGATTAATTCCCGACTGTGTACTGGATCAGGTGTCATCGGCGGGGAACGCTGCGGGTACAGGTGCGCGCATTGCGCTGCTAAACCGGCAGTCTCGCCAAGTGATTGAAACTCTGGTGAAAAATATTGAAAAAATTGAAACTGCACTGGAACCAAAATTTCAGGATTATTTTGTCGATGCCATGGCCTTTCCCAATAAAACTGATCCCTTCCCCAATCTGTTTTCTCTGGTGACTAGACCCGCGGTAAAGGTGGTTG
>JAFMBU010000048.1 GCA_017858295.1 Porticoccaceae bacterium
ACCCTGCAACACGGGCACCAGCATAGATGGGCCTCATATAAGGCTTTAATAAGCCAATGCGACCCTGAGATTCGTGAACTGTGGCCACACCCATCTCACCCAGGCCTTCAACTATTGTTTGGTCTGCGCGCGCAATATTGCGCACTGCTAAGGTTTTCATCTGCTCTGCTCCTTTATCAACCTTAATCGGGTTGGTTTCTCATTTATTCAGTGATAAAAATATGTTCCGGCACATAGAGTTCACCGCGACTTAACAGACGGGCGGTGCGCAGTAATCCAGCCTTTAAAACTTGAGGCGGATCAGCCTGTTCATCAACATGCAGGTTGATCGAAAACTCACCGGAAGGATGCTCTACTGAGAGAGTCTTGCTGGCACCAGCTGGCACAGTGGCAATTCCCTCTGCGACAGTACCGGGAATAATCGCAGCGGTTGCGGCCGACACCGCGCCCAATACCCCAATCGCGGAATGACATTTATAGGGAATAAAGGTGCGCGTATGACAGATACCGTCTTTGAGGGGCGGGGAAATCATGCACATCTTGGGGACTGCCGCACCCTCCACATCACCCAGATTCATTTTCGGGCCTATCTGCAGGCGTATAGATTGGAGCTTGCTGTTTAGGGCTTCATTGGCATTTAACTCGGCGGGCGACTCATAGCCACTTATCCCCATATCCTCAGCGCGCAGCACCACTACTGGCATACCATTATCAATGCAGCTTATCTCTATACCATCGACAATATCGATACGGCTGCCTGTGGGTAGCAAACTGCCGCATGCCGATCCGGCAATATTAAGATAGTTACAGGCAATGGGTGCGGCGCTGCCAGGCACACCATCAATACAAGCATCACCCTGATACTCAACCTTGCCATTGGGCGTTCGCACCACCAGTTCACACTGGCTGCCGCTATTAAGCATATTGATGCGCACAGTCGTGCTATCACCAGTAGGCTCAATCAGGCCAGCCTCAATAGCAAAGGGGGCAACCCCAGCCAAAATATTACCGCAGTTAGGCGTGGTATCGACTCGATCACCACCGACCACAACCTGAGCAAAAAGATAATCTATATCCGCATCTGGAGAATCAGACAGCCCGACAATTGCCACCTTGCTGGTCAATGGATCTGCACCACCCAGCCCATCTATTTGAGACTTATCCGCGCCCATTGCCGCAATTAAGACTTTATTTCGTAGCAGCGGGTTAGCGGGCAAATCGCTAGCACAAAAATACAGGCCTTTTGAACTGCCGCCCCTAAGTTGCATATAAGGAATAGCGCGCTGCATCAGGGCCACCTATTCTGACTTTGCAGCGAAAGTTGCTCTGCGCCGGAATTCATTGGCGCTCCCAGACTAATGAAATCTCATCGCGAAATGCAAAACGTTCCATATGCCCAGCTACCACGTTTTGCATTTTTTGTAATGCCTCTTCAGTCTTGGCCTCTACAGTAAACGTCAGTACATTTTCAGACGACTGCAAGCGGCAATCGCCAAAGGGGAAATCTACGTGGCCATGGCTATCATCAAATTTAGTGGCTAACTTATGAGCGAAGTGACGGCAGAATTTTTTTAGATAGGCAACAGCCTTTAGGGTTTCAAAGCTTGACTGAGCGATCAGCATACAGAGTCCTTGGTCATGACTAATTTCTGATAAATTACTCGTCAGAGAATAACCGTCAGATTGCATAACTGACTAACAATAAAGTCTTGAAAAACTATGAGAATTATTAAATATTAATTTTTTCTCATATAAATTAGATTAATCTATATAGTATTAACCCCCTATATAGACTGTTTTTGTTGGTATTTAGCAAAAAAATGATAAAAGATGTAAGATATAAGAAAATTTTTAATAAACTTTTCTCATGTATATTTATTATCCTGCCGGAGTCCCTTAAAGAATTATGAATGTCGACCAATTAAAAATTCCGGAACTGAGCCTAAGATATCTTAAGGCGGCTAAATGTGTTGCTGAATTGCGCAGCGTAACAAGGGCTGGGGAGCAACTGAATCGGTCGCAAACTGCAATATCCAAGGCCATTATCGAACTTGAAAGCCAGCTTAACGTACCACTTTTTGACCGCACGACTTCCGGCGTTTCTACCACTGTATACGGTGAGGCACTGAGTCACCGCGTCACTATGGCAATGGCGGAGTTCGAGTCGGCTGCCAACATTTACGACCAATTCAAAAAATCGAGGAGGGATTTTCATAACAACCCGCTGTTCTCTATGGAAATTAGCTATAAACGACTGGCAGCGCTTATCGCCCTTTATGAAACCTGTGACTACAAAGGCGCTGCCCATATGCTCGGCATCACCAGTGCGGCAGTCTATAACTCAATTCGTGAACTGGAGAATCTTCTGGACCTGGCACTTTTTGGCAAGGATCCCTCTGGAGTTAATCCGACGCCCTATTGCAAAATTCTTGTGCGCCATACCAAACTGGCGTTTTCACAGATTCGCCACGCAGTGAACGATATTGCCAGCTTAAATGGCGTAACCTGCGGCAAGGTCACTGTTGGCACCATGCCCTACTCCAGAACCATTCTGACACCCCGTGCAATCAATCAACTTCTAGAAGACCACCCGCAGCTGGATATCTCTACAATTGAGGGCCCCTATAATTCTCTACTATCCGGTCTGCGCAGTGGCGAAATTGATATGCTGATTGGCGCCATCAGGCCACAGGAAGCTGCACCCCACCTGAAAACTGAACGACTATTTGACGATAAACTAGCAATTTTGGCTCGCAGCGATCACCCACTGGCCAAGAAAAAAATCCTCGCGCCGAAAATACTGGAAGAGCTGCAATCTGTGCTGCCACCCACCGGCACCCCAACAAGATTATTGTATGACCAGTTTTGCATCCAGCATGGAATTAACGCGCCAGCACATTGCATTGAGACAAGTTCTGCATCTATGGTGCGCGGGCTTTTACTGGAAAGTGATCGAGTAGCTCTGCTCTCTGAGCACCAAATTTACTATGATAAAAAACTGGGTGCACTGACTGCCCTGGCCATTGATATGCAAAGCACCTACCGGCCTATTGGTATAACTATGCTGTCGCATATTCGCCCCTCTCCTGCAGCAGGATTGTTTCTGGACAAGATTCGCTCAGTGGCCGGGCATCTTAGTCTAGGTATTACTTGACCAACTACATTAGGCCTGTGAAATCATGCTCTGCTCTAGCCTATCCAATGTTTTCATGGCCTCAAGGCACTGCTGAACGCTTGAATTAGGCTCCCTATCCTGGGCAATCGCCGCAAAGAATTCCCGATCGGCCAGTTCCACACCATCCATCGCCACGTCAATCTGAGACAGGTCAATGGGATTGTCATTACCATCAAAAAGATCATCATATCTTGCTATATAAGTCCCATTGTCACAGATATACCGAAAGTAGGTGCCCAGGGGACCGTTATTATTAAACGATAGAGAGAGTGTACAGATAGCGCCTGTAGACGCTTTCATGCCAATACACATATCCATGGCTATGCCCATGTCGGGATGCCTGGGGCCCTGCATGGCGAATGCCTGAGTCGCTGGCCCGCCGGTCTGATACTGGAACAGATCAACTGTATGGCAGGCGTGATGCCACAATAAATGATCAGTCCAGCTGCGAGGCTGGCCCAGAGCGTTAATATTTTCACGACGGAAAAAATAGGTTTGTACATCCAACTGCTGTAGCTGTAACTCACCCGACTTTATTTTGTTATGGATCCATTGGTGTGAAGGATTAAAGCGCCGCACATGGTCCACCATAGCCACCAGACCAGTCTCCTGCTGCACCTCAACTATTTTCTGGGCGTCAGTAAGATTGTCGGCCATGGGAATTTCGATCAGTACATGCTTACCAGAGCGCATTACCTGAATAGCCTGCGCGGCATGCAGCCCCGTGGGTGTAGCCAAAATCGCGGCATCGACTCCATTTTGCTTTAGGGCCTCAGCTAGATCCGTGGTGTAGAAGGGTATGCCCCGCGCATTGGCAACTGCCTCGGTCGTCTCAGCGACACCACCACAGATTACTGACACCTCAACATCCTCAATGCGGGCAATGGCATCTATATGTTTATGGGCGAATGCACCTTCCCCGACTAAGCAAATCTTCATTATTCTCTCCCAAAACGCGCAGTTGCAGATTCGCACTGTGCCTTTAATACTTTATTTACAGGCAGGTTAAACATCCATCAATTATGTATCGATTTCATCGCTATTCGTGCTCTTCTCATGGCAGCAAATAGACCTTTAATGACATGGTTATCGAGCCTTGTAATGTCTACTCATCGAATTCAAAAGGGAAACCCTATGGCACATTCCAGCACATCAAATATCTGTGCCGAAGATGGCTACAATTTTTCGACCTATATGGCCGCGCCGACAATATCTCCAATCGGTGGTTTAATTTTGATCCATGAGATATTTGGCATCACTGCACAGATGCGGAATCTGGCAGACCAGTTTGCTAATGCCGGTTATAAAACAATTGTGCCCGCACTGTTCGATCGCATTGAGCGCGATGCCTGCCTTGGCTACGATGAAATCGATCGTGGCAGAAAACTGGCTGGCGCCTGCAGGCAGGAGCATCTGTTATTGGACCTTAAAGCTGCCATGCAGACATTGGCTACTCGCCAAGTTGCGGTGGTCGGCTATTGTTGGGGAGGCGGGATTGCTTATTTAGCTGCCTGTAATCTACCCATTAATAACGGCGCAGCTTTTTATGGCACGCGACTGCCGAGTTATTTGCATCAGCAAGCAAATTGTCCTTTTCAATTCCATTTTGGCGGCAAGGACAGCGCCATAGGCCCAGAGGTTGTAGAGCAGGTACGCACCGCCAATCCTAGCAGTGATGTTTTTATCTATCAGCAGGCCGGCCATGGTTTTGCCAATCAGGCTCGGGCCAGTTTTGATGCTGCCAGTACCATATTGGCAGAACAGAGGCTTCTAGCGTTTCTGAGCTTGCGGACTGCTTAGGCATGGTTAACTGCATGACATTGATGTACTGCTAATCCAACATAGCGGATATATTTGGCCAGGCCTCTGCGCCCGCCCTATCCATAAGCTCCAGATACTTGGGATTAAACCAACCAGCTAATCCTTGCTGGTATCCCTCAGTTCTCTTAAGACGTTCATACCAGTCTTTAAAGTGCGGTTTGTGATGCCACATAGCCGAAAGATGTAAATGCTCCAGGCGTGTAGCGTAGGGCGCAAATGCAATATCCGCTAAACTCATGCTGTCACTGCCGATCCACTTATGCCCCGCTAATTCTGCATCCAGTTCTTCAATTAATTTAGCAAATTCATTGACCGCTCGATCAAAACGGGGCGACCCCATACCATCAGTCATCACTTGACGCTGCACATCGCGCATGTAGGCATCAGGGATTGCATTGAGATGCTTCTCAACCAAATTTATATCACCTTTGCAGGCGTCCAGTAGCTGAATTCTATAGGCTATTCCAAAACTGAGTGCCGCCAGTTCAAGATGCAGACCATCATCCAGTTTTTTCATCCACCAACGGACTTTGGCTCGCTTGAGAGGCGTTTCAGGCATCAATGATGGTTCGGGAAATGCTTCATCGAGATAGTCGACAATAATATTGGATTCCACAAGAATATTGCCATCATGCTCCAAGGCAGGAACCAACCCTTTGGGATTAATTTTTAAATACTCCGGCCGCTGCTGGTCACCCTGTCGCAAATTCAGCTCTTCGCTTTGCCATTCAAGTTGTTTAACCGCCAGCACAAAACGCACCTTCTGTGCGCAAGCCGACATATCATTGTGATAGAGCGTTAACATAATTATCTCGGTATAGAATGTATTTTACAATTTAACCGCTATTGGCCTTGGATGATCCACGCATGGCTGATAGAAAACCACCTACCAGTACATAGGCCAGAGAGATAATAATTGCGGTGCTAATGGTCGACTCCAGGAGACCGTAGTAAATCGGTATTATCTGTTTGTCGCCCAAATTTAAGTTCATCAACAGGTTGACCACGCCCATGCCGATTAGATTGCCCATTACCCGAGCCAGGTTCATGGTAGCAGTGGCGACGCCGAGATCTCTGGGATCTACCGCACTCACAACTGCATTATTATTAGGGCTGGTAAATAACCCCATGCCAATACCAATAAGAAATAGCGAACCCCCTATGTAGAGCTGGGTGGTATGCATATCTAATTGGGCCAGCATCAAAAAGCCAAGGGTGACAACAATACAGCCAGTAGTCGCAATATTACGGGGCTGAATACGATCCGAAAGCCTGCCGGAAAAAGGCGCTAACAGAGCCATGGCTATGCCCTGCATCAATATCACCTGACCCGTATCAGAGGGGCTTAGGTCACGGATATATTGCAAATAGAGGCTGAGCAAAAATGTGAGTGGATAGAGACTGGCATACATCAGTGATGCCGATGCCAGTGAAAATGAAAACAGTCGATTTTGAGTAAACATTTGCCAACGAATTAATGGCTGATCACTGTTTGACTGGTGCCACACAAATAACCAAATTAAACCCAGAGAGATCAGTAACAGCAGGGCGTAATTAAAGTGCGGCAGTCCGGTCAGGGAAATAACCAACAGGGTTGTACCAGCCGCAAAAATCAGCGCACCCTGCCAGTCAAAGGGAACCCGAGAATCTGCTCGCCATTCGCCTTTTACAAAGACTGCAATCAATGCGACCAATAAAACAGCAATCGGTGCCGGCATTAAGAATACCGAGCGCCAGCCCCATATCTCGGTAACAATCCCGCCCAGTGCTGGCGCAATGGTCAAGCCAATGTAAATACATGCCGAGTTAATACCGATGGCCATGCCGCGTTTATTTGCTGGATACAGTGAAGAAATAATGGCGACGCCAGTACCCAGGGTCATGGCCGATGCACCACCCTGAATAAACCGAAAAAACAGAATACCTTCAATACTAGCCGCCATTGCCGCACCTAGTGATGTTATGGCTGTGACCAGCAAGCCGATCATATAGATACGCTTGCGCCCGATATTATCCGCCAATTTACCGAAGGGTAATATCAGGGCGACATTACTGATCAGGAATATAGTCGGCAGCCAGCTAACCAGTCTTGCATCAGCCTGCAATTCTGCCGCCATAGCAGGCATGGCAATATTGACAGACGACAGGGTCAAGGGAGACATCATGGACCCTGCACAGACAACCAACAGGGCTATTTTTTGAGTGAGTTTTTCGTCTGTAGAGGTCAACAGGGAGTCTGGCGTCAGGAATTCTCCAGAATGATCAACCCGGCAGCCGTGCTGGATGCGGGTACATGATAATGTCGATAGACCTCTTTGGCATCCTTATCCAGCGCGCCTAACATAATCAGCCACATAACCAATTCTGCACCCTCCGAACCTGCCTCGCGCATATATTCCGTATGCCCTATATTAATTAGACGCTCTTTATCGGCAGTCAGGTCATTGAGAAACGCTGTATCGAAAGGTTCGTTAACAAACCCTGCGCGCTCGCCCTGTAGCTGGTGAGACATACCACCGGTTCCCCAAACTGCAACTTTCAGGTCCTCGTCAAAAGAGTCCACCGCAGCGCGGATCGCCTTGCCCAAGGCAAAACATCGGCTGCCTCGAGGCTGGGGATACTGAATAACATTCACAGCTAGGGGAATAACCTTGCACGGCCAAGCCTCTGGTTGACCACACATAATTGACAGCGGTACGGTAAGACCATGATCCACTGGCATCTTGTTGGCTATGGTCATATCAAATTCATCCATTATCAGAGACTCACAGATATGCCAGGCTAATTCTGGATGCCCTTCAACAACTGGTACCTGCCGCGGGCCATAGCCTTCATCGGCCGGTTGAAACTCAGCGGCCACCCCCATAGCAAAGGTCGGAATTAACTCGAGTGAAAATGCCGAGGCATGATCGTTGTAAACAATAATCACCACATCAGGCTTTTCCCGCTCCATCCATTCTCGCGCTGGCCCATAACCATCAAAAAGTGGCTTCCAATAAGGTAGTTGGGTTTTGTCATGATCAACCGCCGCGCCTATCCCGGGGACATGGGACGTGCCTACCCCTGCAAATAAATTAGCCACTGTTATTTTTCCTCCGAGGTATATAAGTTGCCTTCGACTGGTCGGCCACCGGCAATCATCATGTCAGTAAATTCTTGTTCGCTAACCCCCGACATAGCACCACCAACATACTGCATGTTCCTACGGTCGAAAATTGCTAGCTTAAAGGTGTAATAGATATTGCCACCCAGCTGCAGTAGACCCAGCCAATCTCGGGATAAAACTGCCTTACGCTGTTCTTTTGTCAATGGAAAATCATCTAGATAGGCCGCTTCGTCGAGGCGAAATTTATCGCGATTTTTCGGTTTGTTGAGCGACATGCAGAACATATTGAGTTCATAGCCCTGCATTGAATGCTGGGGGTCTAGAACATAGGTCCCGGGAATATTACTGTAGGGTCGGTCTTGCCTCATTAATGGGAGCTCCAATTCAAAATAGTGGCTGTGGAGAGCCATAAAAATTCTCGCCTATGCGCAGGCAAAGGCACAGTTGGGTAAATATGTTCTTATCAGCTGCGATTCAAAAGTGTGTTTAGCCTCATTTATTCTTCGTCTGGGTATCTTCCCAGCGATAGAAATAGCAGGATCGATACCAGAAGTAAGCCAATAGAAATGCTTAGCATGGTGCCGTAGCCCTGGAACATCTGTGCTGCCATACCAAACAATGGTGGAGCGATGCCCGCCCCCACAGTAAAGAAGGCGATAATCAGGCCGAAAATTGCCGGGTAGTGAGCCGGACCAAAATACTTGCCGGTCAAATAGGCGAGTAAGTCCAGCTCAGCCCCTGCCGCCAAGCCAATCATAACGGCAACCAGCAGAGCAGTAGCCATTGTCAACTGAGTACCGACCAAGATTAATAATCCGAGGGTCGCCACAAGGAAAAAGCAAGCGGCAACACCGGGCGCCCAAAATCGATCTACCAGGGCACCCACCATCAACCGACCTATAATCACGGTCAGCCCCATCACAGCGGCAATCTGTGCAATCGAACTGCGCTCGAAACCCTGCTCAGTCATAATGCGCTCGAAGTTCGATAGCAAGCCAGCCACGACAATAACCGTGAGAAATAAAACCGCACCCAGGATCCAAAATTGTTTAGTGCGCATGGCATCCCTGGTCGTCAAACCCCAGGTCTCGACTTTGTTGGCCATCACCTCGCCATCGGTCGCTGTTGAAGAGTCAGGTTTTTCTTTAAATAAGGCAAAAACAATCGGCAGAGAGATAAGCAAGGCACCCAGCCCAATACCGCGATAGGCCGTTCGCCAGCCATGGTTAGCAATCAGAAACTCAACGATCGGCGGCAGCAAAAAAGCACCTAATCCGGTGCCTGCCATGGTAATTCCGATAGCCTTACCACGATGCTTGGTAAACCAGTTATTGAGCACACCGGTCCAAATAATCGGCAGAGACCCCGCACCGAGAATAGCCACCAACGCCCAACTGAGATACCAAAGCATTAGCGAACCAGTATTGAGAGAGAGCACCACATAGGCCAGGGAGTGACCAATTAAACCGACAATACCGACAGTACGTAGCCCCACTGTCTGGGCAATATAGCCAATAAGAGGTCCCGTAAGAAGGCCGGAGCACATCAGAACGGTGTAACTGAGGAAAAATTGCGGAGCACTCCAACCAAATTCGCTGGTGACCGGGCCGACAAAAAAGCCCTGGGTATAATTTGTTAGTGTGAATATCCCGCACATGGTACCAATGGTCGCCGCCAACAGCGACTTCCAACCATAAGTAAACTCGCTCACAATCTATTCCTCTTGGTTATTCTTGTAACGGAATGATAAGACCCATAGCCCCGTTGATTGTTAGTACTATATTCGATCCCTATTCAGCGGATAATAGCCTCAATGTGATACATATTGTTCGCAAAACGCGCACTATAAAACAAGTCTTCTATTTATGATTATTCAACCGGCTTTTTCCCAACTGGACGCACAGTAAATGGCCCTTCAGGCAATATCACATTATTGTTTGCGACATAGTCATTCCAATGCTTCAGCATACTGTTAAATACCTCAGGTTGCCGCTGGGCAAGATCGATCTGCTCTCCAGGGTCAGCCTGCAAGTTATAAAGCTCCCAATCCACTAACTCGTTGGGTTTACCTGAACTCACCAGCTTGTACCCATTGGCAATAATGCCCCGTTTGCCCCAGATTTCCATACCCACAGTTTCGTTGCTATCACGAACCTGTTCAACCGACCCCGTCAGGAGTCCGACCAGACTTTTACCTGAAACATTCTGAGTACCAGCACCCGCTAGCTCTGCAAAGGTTGGCAGCCAGTCACTACTGTGGGTGATTGCGCGACTAACCTGGCCGCTGGCAATTTTATCAGGCCAAGAGATCACCGCCGGCGAGCGAATGCCGCCCTCGTAGGTAGTTCCCTTGTAACGGCTAAAGGGTGTATTACTTACATGGGCCCACTCTGACCCGTAGAGTACAAAGGATCCTTCGCGCCCAGTATTTTCTGCTGAGTTATCAAAGTTTGCAGCAAACTCTCCGATGGGCGGCGG
>JAFMBU010000049.1 GCA_017858295.1 Porticoccaceae bacterium
CCTGATCACCTTACCCCGTCATCCTGAGCAAAGCCGAAGGATCTCATAAGTCCACTGTGCCATTCTGTTAGGAGATCCTTGGGTTGGCCAGACTCTCTCAAGATCATAGCGTTTGAGATCTTAGCGTTTGAGATCACAGCGCTTTCAGTGGAGCTGGGATTAGGGAATATCAATTAACCTATTTGCGAGACTTAAATACCATCACCCAATCCATAAACAGCTCTTCCCAGAGCAGCTGCGGGTTGGGGTTGTTGCCGCTAAGTATCCAGTTGCGCGCCAGCAGCAACTTATCGGAAAAACTAAACAATGCAGTATTGGGCTTATCCGCTAGTTCGGTTGTGGCCAAGCGGTGAATATAACGACTAAACCAATCAATCGATTGCTCACCATCAAGCTTTTGACTCTGCTGCGCAGCGGCCAGTGGAGACACAGAACCATCAGCCACCTCGGCCACCAGCTGCTCAAACTGCTGTCGCTGTTGCAGATTATCACTTTGCAAATAGTCGAGAGCCAGCAGTGGTCGCCCACCGGCTAGGGGCAGCACCTGTTCCGCAGCGCTGCGATCATTGGTGACATCCGTTAGCCACTGCAGGGCAATCTCGGCTTCTGGGGTTGGCATATTGAGCTTTTGACAGCGGCTGCGAATGGTCGCGGAGAGTCTGCTGGGTCTATGGGACACCAGGATCAATAGGGTTTTGCCCTGTGGTTCTTCGAGATTTTTTAACAGCGCATTGGCGGCACTGATATTCATTGCTTCCGCCGGTGCAATAATCGCTACTTTCCAGCCACCCTGCTGAGCCGTTTTACTCAGGGATTCGCAGAGCTTGCGCACCGGGTCAATCTTAATCGCTTTACCCTTATCTTCCGGTTCCAAATAAGTAATATCTGGATGACTGCCAGCACTAAAAAGATTGCAGCTCTTGCAGGCACCGCAGGCATACTTGACCATCTCTGCAGAGCAGATCAGGCGCTGAGCCAGGGCTGTAGCCAGGCGCATTTTGCCGATCCCCTGATCGCCACTGATCAATAGCGCATGGGGCAGACGGCCACTATCGATGCTGCTATTGAGAGCAGCCCAGGCATCCTCGTGCCAGGGCAATGGCAGAGCCGACACTAAACAGTCTCCCAAAAAGTTTCTAGGGTTTGGGTAATCTGGGCCTGAACGCCTTCAAGGGTTAGCGATGCGTCAATAACCACACAGCGCTGGGGATTGTCCTGAGCAATCTGTAGATAACGATTGCGCACCCGCTCAAAGAACTCCACCTGCTCCTGCTCAAAACGGTCCGGGGCGCTGCGCTCACTGGCCCGGGCCAAACCAATCTGTACTGGGATATCGAGAATAAGAGTTAGATCTGGTTGCAGGCTGCCCTGGACCATCAGTTCGAGATCTCTAATCAGATCGTCGCGCATATGCCGGCCAGCACCCTGATAGGCGTAGGTGGCATCGGTAAAGCGGTCACAGAGTACCCAGGCACCCTCAGCTAACATGGGTTCGATCACTTGATTGAGATGTTGCGCGCGGGCGGCAAATACCATTAGTAGTTCAGCGGTGTTGCACACCGACTCCTCTCGCGGTGCCAGTAATAGCTCACGAACCTGTTCAGCCAGTGGTGTGCCACCAGGTTCTCTGGTGCAGCCATAGGTGAGCTTTTTGCTGTCCATCCAGTCCTGAATAAACTGGATATTGGTGGTCTTGCCGACGCCTTCGGTGCCTTCAATGGTAATAAATTTTCCACGCATCTGATTTCCGACCCACCTAGTGTTTAATCGTCCTATTGTGACGATTTGAGAGCCTACTGTCTGCCCTGGTTTTAGTTTTCAACTCTTGGCGCAGATTGATAATCCTCTGCACGCTGGTTTATTTGATATTGTCGCACCGCCTTTTGATGCTCTTCAAGGCTATCGGAAAAGTAATGTCCACCATCGCCGCGGGCCACAAAGTAGAGACTAGTGCCAGCTTGTGGGTGCAGCGCTGCGTCTATAGCCGCAGCACTGGGCATGGCTATAGGGGTCGGCGGCAAGCCATTGATACGATAAGTGTTATAGGGCGTCAGGGCCTTTAAATGCTTGCGAGTAATATTGCCTTTATAGCTCTCGCCCAGGCCATAGATAACCGTTGGGTCAGTCTGCAGACGCATACCTTTATTAAGTCGACGAACAAACACTCCGGCGATGGTGGCTCGCTCTGAAACCTGCCCCGTCTCTTTTTCCACTATGGACGCCATAATCAGTGCCTCATAGGCATTGGCATAGGGTAAGCCCTGTTCCCTACCCTGCCAGGCTTGATCCAACACCTGAAGCATTTTGCGGTGGGCTCTGGCGACTATATCCACAGCACTATCCTCGTGGGTATAGCTGTAGGTATCGGGAAACAGCCAGCCCTCTGGATGAGCTTTATTAATCTTGGCTGCAGCCATTAGTTGCGCCTGGCTGAGCTCGCTAACCTGGGAAAATTGTTCAATAGAGGCTAGCTGTGCAATCCACTGCTGAAAATTCCATCCCTCAGGAAAGGTTATCTGATAGCTGATCACTGTGCCGCGATTAAATTTTTTCAATAGCTGCAGCGCTGTTTCGCCCTGTTCAATCTGGTAGTGACCTGCCTGTATAGACCCGCGCCCAGAGACCCGGGCATAGAGGCTCAGCAGCTTGGGATGGGAGAGGATTTCCCGTTGATGCAGGCGACGATTAACCTGAGTCAAGGTACTGCCTTTGTCTACTTGCCATAGCAAAGAGCTCTGTCCTGCTGGCAGCTCAATGGGCTCCTGCAGTTCGCTATAGCCCATTAGCACGAGCCCTAGGCTACAGGCCAAAATGGCTGTGAGCAGCGCTAAACTGCCGAACAGTCGCCTTAGCATGGAAACCCTTGATAGCTTTTCTGCAGCTGGCGCTGCAATAGTCTGGTTTCACTGCCTATGGCGACAGAGCCGATGCTCGGAGTTGATGTGACTGGCACTATTCCTCGCACCGAACTGCAGCTGAATAATTCGCTCCCATTAGCAAGCTGCTCAGGACTAATTGTGCTTTGCCGCACCTCTAAGCCGGCCCCGGCAAAAAGTTTGTCGAGTAGAAGCTCGCGCATCACTCCTCGGACACCAGCTTGATTAAGGCGCGGAGTCACCCAGCCACTGCTGAGCTTAATAAAGATATTAGCTCTGGTCGTTTCAATCAGCTCGCCGCCAGCAGAAAACATTAGGCCGTCATCATATTCCTCTGCCCATTCCGAGCGAGCCATAACCTGATCCAATCGATTTAAGTGTTTAATGCCGGCCAGCACTGGGTTCAGCGGCAAGGGATAGACGCATTCCGTGAGACTTATGCCCTGCTGCCGCTGAAGTTGAATATTCGTTGGCAAGGGAAAATACTGAGTTATAACTCGTGGCGTTGCTTCAGCCGCTGTTGGGGAGGCGTAACCGCGTCCGCCACTGCCAGCAGTCACCATAGTCTTAACAATACCTGACTGGCACTGCTCGAGACTAAGGCCTTGAATCAGACTGTCTATATTGACCTCTAACTGCTGCGCGGTGATATTGATACCCAGTGTCGGAGCATCCCTAAGCAACCTTTCACAGTGCTGTTGTCGCAGTGGCAAGACGCCCTGGTGCAGTAGCATAGTTTCAAACAGGCCATGGCCGTAGGCAACACCGCGATCTGTCACAGGCAAACTATCCATCGCTAGACCGTCGACAACAGTATGAGTCATAGGGACGCCCTTTTAATTGGGGTGAGAGTTAAAGTTGCAACTGCAGACTGACACTTTGCCGCTGTCATATCGCTAACCAACCCTTTAGAAAAATAAGTAGAGCCGCCATTAAACCTAAATTCCGCGCATAAAAAAACCGCCCCAGAGGAGCGGTCTTTTCAAATACGTTCAAATATCAGCCGTGAGCTGTGATATAGGTGACCGCATCTTGAACCGTAGCAATTTTCTCTGCTTCTTCATCAGGAATCTCAGCATCGAATTCCTCTTCCAGAGCCATAATCAGCTCCACTGTATCAAGGGAATCGGCACCCAGATCTTCAACGAAAGATGAAGTGCTTTTAACATCTTCTTCTTTTACACCAAGTTGCTCTGCAACCATTTTGATGACGCGTTCTTCGATGTTACTCATCGTATATCTACTCCTGTTAACTGAATTGCATATTAGTTGTGCTACCGAGCAGACAGAGCTCAAACAGCGATAATCTGTGTTTTCGGGGCGGCATTTTACCCTACAAATAACAAAATGCTAAACCCTATTTTAAAAAACAACAATTCCCATTAATATCAATGGGTTAGGACATGTACATGCCACCGTTCACATGAATTGTTTCACCGGTAATGTAGCCAGCAGCCTCTCCAGCGAGGAAACAGACCACCGATGCGATCTCTTCTGGAGCTCCCAGCCGGGCCAGAGGAATCTGTGTCAGCATGGCCTCTTTACTCGCTTCCGGCAAATCTTTGGTCATATCAGTATCAATAAAACCCGGCGCTACGGTATTCACGGTAATATTTCGCGAACCCAACTCTTTAGCCAAGGCGCGGGTAAATCCGCCGACGCCTGCCTTAGATGCTGAATAGTTACTCTGGCCTGCATTACCCATGGCACCAACCACCGAGCTAATGTTAATAATGCGCCCCCAGCGCGCTTTGGTCATCGGACGAACACAGCCCTTAGCCAAACGGAATACCGAGGTCAGATTAGTATCCAGCACATCCATCCACTCATCGTCTTTCATGCGCATCAGAATATTATCTTTGGTAATACCGGCGTTATTCACCAGTATAGTCGGCGCAGCAAACTGCTCGGTAATGGCCTTAATAACGCTGGCAACAGACTCAGCATCAGTGACATTCAGTACCATGCCAGTACCGTTGACACCACTCTCAGCGAGACGCTGACTAATAGTTGCAGCGCCGGCTTCGGATGTGGCTGTGCCAATCACAGTGGCTCCCGCCTTACCCAATGCCTCTGCTATAGCAGCACCAATACCGCGGGTGGCGCCAGTGACCAGTGCCACTTTTTCGTTAAGATTCATCTATTTTTCCTATTTATAAAGAATTTATTAAACCGATGTCAACGCGTTGTCTAAGCTGTCCACATCATCAGTGGAGAGCGACTTGAGATTGCGATCTATGCGCTTAGAGAGACCATTGAGAACGCGCCCTGGGCCACATTCGATTAGCATCTCGGCACCGCCAGCGGCGAGTCCATTGACGCAGTCAACCCAGAGTACAGGCTTGTAGATTTGCTCGAGCATCAACGCTTTGATAGTTTGAGGATCTGTTTCAGTCTGGGCGTTAACGTTGTGAATAATTTTGATCTGGGGAGCACTAAAAGTCGTTGCCTCAACCAGCTCAGCGAGATTATCTGCCGCCGGGCGCATCAATGAGGTATGGAAAGGTGCGCTAACCGGCAATTCAACTGCGCGCTTGGCGCCACCTTTTTTACAGATAGCCGTGGCCCGTGCCACTGCATCCGCATCACCGGCAATCACTACCTGACCAGGGGCATTAAAATTAACAGCGGCAACCACCTGCCCCTCTGCGGCCTCGGTGCAGGCATCTATTACAATTTGGTCGTCTATACCCATAATCGCCGCCATAGCACCGACACCCACAGGCACAGCCTGTTGCATAAAGGCACCCCGTGCGCGAACAATATTTACTGCATCAGCAAAATCAACAGCACCAGCACAGACCAAGGCAGACCACTCACCAAGGCTGTGGCCAGCCATCGCAGCAGGATTGGGACCGCCGTGCTGTTGCCAGAGACGCCATATGGCAACACTGGCAGCGAGAAGTATAGGCTGAGTGCGCTCAGTAAGATTAATCGCGTCCTCTTCGCCGTTCTGTACTAGGTCCCAGCAGTCGTAACCGAGAACGTCGGAGGCTTCGCCAAAGGTCTGCTCTACCAACGTATTTACAGCGGCCAAATCCGCCAGCATTCCAATTTTCTGAGATCCCTGACCGGGAAATACAAATGCCAAATTATTGTTCATAGACTGTCTTCTTTTATCCAGGTTGGTTCAGTTTGTGCTTAAGTATAGGCGACAAAACTTCGGGCAAGTTATGTTCTGCCGCTTCAGTGGCCACTTCTAAGGCGCGACCAAAGGCCGCCTGGCTCGCACTACCGTGACTTTTTACTACCACAGCATTTAAGCCGAGGAAATAAGCGCCGTTATAGCGCGCAGGATCCAGTTGTACTTTGAGCTTTGATAGCGGACCACTTAACATGAGTAATGCCAGACGGGCTAGCCAGCCGCGACCAACTGCCTGACGGAATCGCGCAGCCACCATGGCTGTCAAACCTTCACTGGTTTTCAGCGCCACATTACCGGCAAAGCCATCACAGACGATCACATCTGTACCGCCGTGAAAAATACCATTGCCTTCAATATAACCGCAGTAGTTAATCTCAGGATCAGCCTCGAGAAGCGCGGCAGCTTGCTGAATATCTTCGCGGCCCTTATTCGACTCTTCACCCACATTGAGCAGCCTTACGCTTGGCGATTCAATAGACTCAAGCTCTCTGGCGGTTAACACACCAAGCAGAGCAAACTCATAGAGCTGGGCAGCAGAGCACACCGGGTTGGCCCCCAGATCCAGCACATAACTGTGCCCAGAGATGGTTGGCACAGTTGTGCAAATAGCTGGCCGCGAGATACCGGGAAGTGGTTTTACAAAATAGAGACCCAGAGCCATGATTGCCCCGGTGTTACCGGCACTGATAAAAGCGTCAGCTTCACCTGCAGCTAGCGCCTGCAATGCCAGCCCCATAGAGGAGTCTCGCTTGTGACGAATAACCGCTGAGGGTTTATCGGAATCTACGACTTGAGAGTCGCTATGACGCACCTCTACACGATCGAGAAGGGTCGGATCTTTAAAGGGAGAAAGAGATAACTGCTCGCCCACCTGAACCTGGTCACCGAAAACCAATGCACTAACTTGGCGATGGCGATGGAGAAAATCAAGTAGCGCAGACACAGTGACGCGGGGACCTAGATCCCCGCCCATTGCATCAACGGCAATTCGTAGTGAATTTGCCAAAGAATAATTTATTCAGTTATTCGGAGTCAGTCTCGACAACTTTGCGGCCGCGGTAAAAACCATCAGCGGACACATTGTGACGCAGGTGCTTCTCGCCGCTTACCGGATCAACTGAAATAGTTGCCGCAGTAAGTGCATCATGTGAACGACGCATACCGCGCTTTGAACGTGTCTTGCGACTTTTCTGAACAGCCATAGATTACTCCTAAGCAATAATCTGATGCAGCCGAAGTTATTTCTTCAACTGCGCTAAAATATTAAAGGGATTGTCAGCGACAACCTCATCGTCTTTCTCGTTACTACCGGGCCCGTCCTGAGAAATAAAGGTGTCTCCAGTACAGCTACCCTGTTCATGGTAGTTGACTAAAGGCAGAGCCAATAACACTTCATCTTCGAGCATTGCACTCAGGTCGACCATTTTATCACCGACAATCCAAGGCTCTCGGTCACCAGACACTTTGCCAATCTGATCTTCCGACCAAATTATCTGTGCCGCTATATCAGCAACCAATTCCACTCTCACCGGTTCTAGACAGCGCTGACATGTCGCCATGACTGCTATCTCGAATGTACCATTGACCACTTTCGCTCTGACCTCATCCACTTCAAACTTAATTAAAGTCTTTAGGGGTGACTCAATGCTCTCTACTGCGAGCGCTAAACGCGGAAGATGCTTCGCCTCAAAATGTCCTTCGAGGACAATTCCTTGGTTCGCAAGTTTACGCGGATCGACTAGTGTTGGCAGTGCCATAAATAAGGTGGTACCCAGTTAGGCGCGCATGATAGGGTCATGACATTGTTCTGTCAAAGAAAATTGACCAAATAGCTCTGATCCGCCATGTATAATCGAGCTTCAGGTCCAGACTCATCACTCCAGAAGCTTTTTTATGCAAAACCTTATTTTAGCCTCCTCCTCCAGCTATAGAAAAGCCCTGTTGGAACGTCTGCAAATCCCCTTCACATGCGTCTCCCCGGATCTCGATGAGCGGGCTCACAACAATGAGTCGGCACAGGATCAAGCGATTCGCCTGGCCAGTGAAAAAGCACAGGCCGTGGCGCAGGCGTTTCCAGAAGCAACCGTTATCGGGTCGGATCAGGTAGCGGAGCTGTGCTTGATTGATTCAAAAAACCACAGCCCAAGCGTGCTGGGCAAGCCCGGAAATCACCAGCGTGCAGTTGAGCAACTCAGCGCCCAGTCCGGCCAGCTAGTTAAATTTTATACCGCAGTCACAGTGCTTAAAGGGGGCGTGCCCCGTAGCGCACTAGATATCACCGAAGTTAAATTTCGTCACCTCAGCAGCGCAGAGATTGAAACCTATTTAAAGGCAGATACTCCCTATGACTGCGCGGGCAGTTTTAAAGCAGAGTCTCTCGGGGTCAGTCTATTTGAATCAATAAAGAGTGATGATCCATCAGCGCTGATTGGCCTGCCGTTGATTAAGCTGTCGCAGATGCTGCGGGATCTAAGCATCTCCCCAGGCTAATAAGAAGCCCTTAGAAAACGCTATTAATAGAGGGAAGATTTAATCTCGCTAAACAGATCTACGCAAGCCAGAGGTTCAAAAGCATGCAAACGGTCTGCATGATGTGCCCCATAGCTCACGGCAATTCTAGGCATACCGGCATTCACCGCCATTTCCATATCAAACTCTGTATCACCGACCATCACCGCGGCCTCTGCAGATAGATCAAACTCTGCCAATAGTTCTTCAAGCATCAGCGGATGAGGTTTGGAGAGGGTCTCATCAGCACAGCGACTGTTATGGAAGAAATCCTCCATACCCAAGCTGAGCAGCACACGATCGAGACCCGCCCTGCTCTTTCCGGTAGCAACAGCCAACTGGTAGCCATCGGCTTTTAACTGGTGCAATGTTTCCTCAACACCGGGAAAAAATGGACAAGGGGAGCTATCCTCAGCACGGTAATGGCGGGAATAGCTGGTTTGAAGCTGAAATACCTGCTCCCGACTTGCCTGGGGGAACAGTCGAAATACGGCTTCGGTAAGACCGAGCCCAATAATTTCTTTAACCTCAAGATAGGTCGGCATGGCCATATCCAATTCAACTGCCGCACTTTGCATAGAATTAACAATTCGCGCAACAGAATCCGAAATGGTGCCATCCCAATCGAAAATCACCAGCTTTATGGTATTTGAGGCAGTTGTGTTCACAGCTTGGCCAGAACCTTTTCAAGGTCAGCCGGCAGAGGCGCTTCTACTTCGACCCAATCGTCGGAGAGAGGATGTTTAAAACGCAGGTAGCGGGCATGTAGAAACAGTCGCTTTAGCCCCATAGGCTTTAAACTTTCATTAAACTGCTCGTCACCATACTTAGGGTCACCGGCAAGCGGCTGCCCAGCAAACTCGCAGTGCACCCGAATCTGATGTGTCCTACCGGTCTCAAGCTTGATATCCAAGAGAGTGGCCACGGGATACTGCTTAAGAATTTTAAAATGAGTCACCGAGGCTTTGCCTGTAACATCCACGCGCACCATACGCTCACCAGAGAGCAGCGTATTTTTACGCAGCGGTGCATTAATGGTGTTCTTACCTTTGGGCCAGCGACCTTTAGCCAGAGCCGTGTAACGCTTTTCTATATGGTTGCGCTGCATATCCTGCTGCAGTGCCAATAACACTGAACGCTTCTTGGCGAGCATCAGGCAACCAGAGGTGTCACGATCCAAGCGGTGCACCAACTCCAAAAAGCGCAGCTCCGGATGTTCAGCGCGCAGCGCTTCAATAGCACCCAGTGACACGCCGCTGCCACCGTGAACTGCTAGCCCGCTAGGCTTATTGATGATCAGCAGACCATCGTCTTCGAACAGCACATTGTCTGCCAAGTACTGTTTAAGTTGGCGACCCACTGCAGGCATCTCGCCGCGCTCGGCAACTCGGATTGGCGGCAAACGCACAATATCGCCATCCTTAAGTCGGCTGTCAGCTTTGACGCGACCTTTATTAACTCGCACCTCACCTTTGCGCAGCAGTCTATATATGCGCGACTTGGGCACACCTTTTAAGGTTTTAATCAGAAAGTTATCCAGACGCTGGCCGTCTTGCTCTGGACCTATGTCGACGTACGAGACTTGACTGAATTGGGATTCGGTAGACATGGGCACTGCTTGTGATGATTTGGCGCGCATTGTACCTAGCAGCCCCGCCGTTCCCAACTAAATTATCTGTTTAGATTGAAACTCATGGGCTTTGTTGTTACATTGCCGCCAAGTTCCCTGCTGCCCAGCTTAGATATTGCGCTGCCCCAGAGGTTGAACAGATCGCCAAATGCCCTAACTAGGCTAAGCGAAAAAGAATACATGAGAGTCTGGCCATTGGGGCCGACACTCCATGACAGCTGAGTAGGCTGCAGAGAAAAGACAAGATAATTTTGGTTACAGAAGTTAACCGCAATTGAGAAAGACCTACCCTTAGAGGCCTATCTTTCTTAAAGTGAGACGCGTTTGAATCACCTAAAGCCTGGCGTTT
>JAFMBU010000050.1 GCA_017858295.1 Porticoccaceae bacterium
GGAGCATGCGGGCGCTGTTTATTGCCCTTGCAGCACTGATCTTCTGCCGCAGCGTCACCGCTGCAGCTGTAGAACTGGTGATCCTCTACCCACAGGTGCGAGAGCCATTTGCCCGCGTCTTTGAAGAAATTGTTCGCGGTGCTGAGGATGGCTATCAAGCGCAAGTTCAGCGCGTTGCATTAAAAGAAAATCAGTCTCCGGTGGACTTTGTCCATGTTCTCGACCACCAGTCTCCAGTATTGGTACTGGGCAATCGCTTGGCCCGACAGGTGTCGGAGCACAATTCCGAACACAAGGTAATAGTTGGTGCGGTTAATGGTGATTTTAATAGGGTCTTTGGCATCAGTTTGACCCCCAGTTTTGAGGCCATATCCAACAAGCTAAAATTTTTAGTTCCCGCCGTTAAAAAAGTCCATGTGATTGCCGCAGCTGGAACCACTGCCAGTGATTTTAAGTTGATATCTGAGGCTTCCCCGGTACAGGGGTATCACGGCTTCAATTTGGTGATTCATGAGGCGGAAGATATCAGGAGTGCGGCGACGGTCTATCGAAATCTAATGCAAGATTTGGATGAGGACGATGCTGTATGGATTCTGCCGAATGGCTCATTTGTCAATAATGCGATGCTATCTATATTGTTGCAGGCGTCTTGGGAAAAGCACTTTGTCGTATTCTCTTCTAACCCAGTACATGTAAAGCGCGGCGCGTTGTTCTCTGTCTATCCCAACAACTACAAAATGGGCTTAAGCCTTGGACGTCTTGCGCAAACAGTTGCCGGTGATCTGTCTCTTACTAAAGATGGAGACGCGGCTCGGCAAATGCAGCCGTTAAATGATGTTTTTGTCACTCTCAATGAGCGTACTAGCAACCATCTCGGGATCAACCTGACCGATGATATGCGCGAGCACATTGATCTAGTGCTGCCGGCGCGGTGATTATTAATGCCTAGACTAAAACCTAATTGGTTCGATAAGTTGCGTTTCAAAACTCAGATCTCTCTGGTATTTATCTTCGGCATTCTGGTTTTAGCTTTCGCTACATCGGTTACTGTCAGTAGCATCTCCAGCTCTATTATCGAAGAACACGAGGTGCTGCAGGGTAAGCAGGTAACCGAATCGTTGGCGCGGCGCAGTGAAATTGCACTGTTATACCAGAGCCCTGAAGCCGCCAGTGATATCGGCGAAGATGCCATGAACTTTCCTGGGGTAAAAGGGATAGTGATTGAAACCGATAAATCAGATGTACTATTTGCCACGGGTTCGATGTTCGTCGCCGATAACAGTGAGTTTATTGATCAGAGTACTCAACAAACGACTGAAGCGATAAACAAAAAAGCTACCGAGCTCAGCCTAGTGTCAGAGAATGTCGATTTTTGGAAATTTGCTTCACCGGTCTATACCAGCAGTGCCGATGACGACCTAGTGATGGATGCAATGGACAGCGACCGAGTTTTACTTGGATATATCACTGTGGTGGTGGGCAAAGACACCCTGCATAAAATGCAAAAGAGTACCTTGCAGAATAATCTGATGGCATCGTTCGTCGGCGCAATTATTTTGCTCTTTGCCTTACTCTATTTTTCCCGTCGGCTGACTAGTCCGATTGAGCGATTATCTACAGTGATGAAGCGAGCCCAGCAGGGTGAAGAGAAAATTCGCGCTGAGATACAAGGGCCGGTGGATATCACTGATATGCAAAAATCCTTTAATCGGATGATGCAGGTACTTGAAAATCGCCGTCGAGAACTGAAGCGAGCCATGAAGATGGCCATGACATCGGCTGATATGAAAGTGGAATTTGCCGCCAATGTCACCCATGAACTGCGCACGCCGATGAATGCTGTGCTGGGTATGTTAGATCTGCTGACCACTATGGGCTTGAGTCTTAAGCAGCAGGAATATGTCCAGACAGCGAAATCCTCTGGGGACAATCTACTGGCTCTTATCGATGATATCCTCAGTTTTTCGGAGGCCGATGCCGGTAAAATAAGTATTACCAATCGCGACTATCTGCTACACGAAAGTATGGATGAAGTTGTCGGGTTGCTCTCCAGTACGGCACTTAAAAAACATCTCAATATAGGTTACATCATCGATGAGAACGTCCCTCCAGCACTGAACAGCGACCGAGATAGAATTCGTCAAGTACTCATTAATTTGGCAGGTAATGCGGTTAAGTTTACTGAGCGAGGCGATGTGTCAATTCATATCAGTCTGCAGGCTGATGGAAAAATGGAGTCCGCGGCGCTGGATCATGAACGTCAAAAAAATCACAGAGTGGGCTCAACGGTACGCCTAAGATTTGTCGTCAAGGATACGGGCATAGGTATAGCTCCCGAGGATCAGGGACGAATTTTTGAGGCCTTTACTCAGGTAGATTCCTCAAACACCAAAGGCTATCAAGGTACTGGCTTAGGTCTGGCGATTAGCAGCCAGATTGTTGAATTAATGGGCGGTGATATCTTTGTCTCCAGCGAACTGGGGCAGGGTAGCCAATTTGGCTTTAGCCTGCCTGTGTTAGTGGCACAGCACCTGAGCGAGGATGAAGAGAGTGATTGTGAGAGGGTTGAGACTGACAGCGACTTTTCAAATATTAGCGCACTGTTTGTCAGCTCCAGCGAAATCCTTAGTCGCTTTGCCGCACAGCAATTTAGAGCTCTGGATGTGAAGGCCGAATTTGCTGAGTCGGGATTGCAAGCCCTGGAAGTTATTCGTCAGTATCGGGCTGAAGATTATTTCGATATTTTGTTTGTCGATCAGGGTCTCGCAGACATCAAAATTAATGAGCTACTGAGATTTATCGAGGCAGAGCCACATTTTATTAAGCGGCCCACCGTGATGCTCAGCAATCCCTGGAATAAAGATTCCGTGACCAGCGAACTGATACTTTTGCGGTTAAATAAACCGCTGCGATCGAATTCCCTTGTTGGCATATTGGAGAAATGCTTTGTCGCCGACGGCAGCGCTGATTGTGCCGTTGATGATCAATTACCTGAGCAGGCGCTAGCGCCTCGCTCTTGCAAGATTCTAGTGGTCGATGACAGTCGCGCAAATCAGCTGGTTGCGGTTGCTATGTTAGAGCGCTTGGGCTGTCAGGCAACACTGGCTAATAACGGTAAAGAGGCCCTTGAGAAGGTCGTTCGCGAAGACTACGACCTGATCTTTATGGACTGCAATATGCCGGTGATGAATGGTTATGACGCCACCAAACAAATAAGGATTTATGAGGGCGATCAAGTTGGCACATTGCCGATTATTGCTATGACGGCCAACAATTCAAAAAATGAAGAGCGGATTTGCCGCGAAGCCGGTATGAGCGACTTTTTGCCAAAACCTCTGAGCCTAGCTGGACTCCGAGAAAAGTTATCGGTTTGGTATGGCGATGAGCCGGCGCAGAATAAAGAACTAAGTGGAGAACTAAACAAAGAGCCAAACAAAGAGCCAAATCAATCAACCAATGATCCCAAGGCTCAGGTAAAACAACCCCCCGCCAAATACACTGGCCTAAGTTACGATGTGAAAGTGATTGCCTCATTGCGCGAAGCTGTAGGCGAAGTGGTCTCGTCCATGATCAGCGCTTTTCTTGAAGATACACCAATCTATATTGGCAAGCTTGAAGGTGCGCTTAAAGAAAACAATGTGCGTCAAGTGACTGATATGGCTCATACCATCAAAGGCAGTGCGGCGAATTTTGGTGCCACTGAATTGGTTGCGGCAAGCAAACTGTTGGAGGATGTTGCGTCACAGGAGGGACTCAATGATGGGGAGCAAATGCTGAAACGAATTTCCGTTGCCTTCAACGCGCTGCAGAATGATCTCAAACAAGAAATCTCTCTGGACGCCGAGGTCGTTAAAACCCCATTAAAAAGTGGCACTTCGAGTAATATTTTAGTTGTCGATGATGATCGTACCGTGCGTATGGCTCTGGTGGACGCGTTTACTCGTGAAAACTATGAGGTCGAAGAGGCCAGCAATGGTATGCAGGCCCTAAATGTATGCAAACGCCATATGCCGGATTTAGTTTTGATGGATGCGGTCATGCCTGAATTAGATGGCTTCGATGCCTGCCAGATGATTCGTGAGCTGCCCCATGGCAGTGACATTCCGGTATTGATGATCACCGCGCTGGATGATGAGCAATCGATTGTTCGGGCCTTTTCCTCCGGTGCCACAGACTATGTTTCCAAGCCGATTAATTTTTCGGTGATTAAACAGCGAGTAGCGAGACTAATTAAGGCCAGTAAAGCGGAGCAAGATGTTAAAAAGCTCGCCTATCACGACCCACTCACCAGCCTGCCCAACCGCACCTATTTAAAACAGCAGCTCGCGGTAACAGTGAATCGAGCAACCACCGATAACCAACGCTTTGCCATTTTATTCCTCGATCTGGATCGCTTTAAAATGATCAACGACACCATGGGCCACGAGGCTGGTGATTTGCTGCTCAAGGCAGTTGCCGATCGCATCCGTCACTGTGTTCGTGAAAATGACTTTGTTGCCCGCCTCGGGGGTGATGAGTTCACTGTAGTATTGGAAAATATTGCCAGTCTTGATGGTGCCTCAAGTGTTGCCGAAAAAATCTGCCGCTCAGTGGCGCGCCCCTTTGTGTTTATGCAGCAAAAGATGTTTGTTACCACCAGTATTGGCATTTCTATTTTCCCCGATGATGGCGAGGATGTTAGCGCCCTGATCAAACATGCTGATTCGGCGATGTTCCGAGCCAAGGAAAAGCGCGATGACTTCTGTTTCTATGAGCCCGGTATGGAGGCTGAGATTGCCAAGTGGCTCAAGTTGGAGCAGGAGTTGCGCAAGGCCATAGATAGCGATCAGTTGGTGCTGCACTATCAGCCGCAGATCGATTTTAAGACTGGCGATCTTACGGGCGCCGAAGCATTGGTGCGCTGGGAGCACCCGCTAAAAGGGTTGGTGGCACCGGATGTATTTATTCCCCTGGCCGAGGACAGCGGGCTGATTAATCAGCTCACCAACTGGGTGCTGGAAAATTCCGCCATGCAGATAAAGCGTTGGCTCGATGAGGGCTACAGTCTCACTCTTGCGGTCAACCTATCGGTCAAAGATCTGACGCAGGAGGACTTGCACACCAAACTAGAGGACTTAATTAAGCGCATTGATCTGCCGCCAAATGTTCTCGAGCTGGAAATTACCGAGAGCACCTTGATGGATCATCCGGAGCTGATGATTAAAGAGCTCAATAAAATTAAAAAAATGGGCATCACGGTTGCTGTGGATGACTTTGGCAGTGGATACTCATCGCTCAATTATCTCAAGAGGCTGCCGGTTGATGTATTGAAGATCGACCGCTCGTTTATCTCAGATATTGAGTCAGACCCCAATGACAGCGCCATTGTTGCTGGCATTATTGCTTTGGCGAAAAATCTCGGCATGAGCACCGTTGCTGAGGGAGTGGAGACCGAAGCCCAGCGCCATATTTTGGAGCAGCTTGGCTGTGATACTTTTCAGGGTTATTTAGTCAGCAAGCCAGTGCCGCCACAACTGTTTACCGAGCTGTTTTTGACGTCACAGAAGGTCATCTAAATTCACCACTTAAGCCGCTGCTATGTGATAATGCCGACCTTATTCAGAGCCAGACATTTTCATGAGCGACTATCTCAGTATTCATCCGGAAAATCCCCAGCAGCGACTGATCGCTAAAGCCGCCGAGATTGTCCGCAAAGGCGGCGTGATCGCCTATCCCACGGATTCCGTCTATGCCATTGGTTGTCATATTGGCGACAAACAGGCCATGGACCGTATTCGCTCCATCAGGCAGGTGGATAAAAATCACAATTTTACCCTGATGTGCCGTGATCTCTCTGAGCTTGCCAGCTATGCCCGTGTCGATAACAGCGCATTTCGCAGCCTCAAAGCTCAGACTCCGGGGCCGTTCACCTTTATTTTGCCCGCCACCTCTGAAGTGCCGCGCCGGCTAATGCACCCAAAGCGTAAAACCATTGGTTTGCGCGTGCCGGACAGTCCCATTGTTCAGGCCCTGCTGGCAGAATTAGGCGAGCCGATGATGAGTGTCACCCTGATTATGCCCGGAGATGAGTACCCGCTCTCCGACCCCTATGATATCCGCGCCGCCCTTGAAGCCCATGTGGATGTGCTGATTGATGGCGGCCACTGTGGCCTTGAACCCACCACTGTTGTGGATATGACTGGCCCAGTGCCAGAGATCACAAGGCAGGGTATGGGTGATTTCTCCGCTTAATGGATAATCATGATGGCCACAGCGGTCATTGCGGTTATAATTGCCAGCAAATAAATAATTGAGTCCCACCGTGACCAACGAAGCCGCTTCTCTGCAGCAACAGCCCCTAGACGAAGACAGCAGCAGTGCTGTTGCTTTGGATGCTGCTGCACCTATTGAAGTGCCGCTTGATCAGCCTATTGAAGAGCCTATTGAAGAGTCGACTGAAACCCCTGTGGATTCGGTTGATTCCATTCAAGGTCAGCCGCTAAACCCGTCGCAATCGGAAATGCCTTTCGCAGTGGTTCAGGGCAAAGAACTGAACATCATGCCCAAGGATCTGTATATCCCGCCTGATGCTCTGGAAGTCTTTCTCGAAGCCTTTGAAGGGCCACTGGATCTGCTGCTCTATTTAATTCGGCGCCAAAATCTCGATATTCTCGAGATCAATGTCGCGGAAATTACCCGCCAATACATGGGTTATATAGGCCTGATGGAATCCATTCAGCTTGAATTGGCGGCGGAATATTTGGTTATGGCGGCCATGCTCGCCGAGATCAAATCGCGCATGTTGCTGCCCCGTCAGGTAATGGATGAAGACAGTGAAGAGGACCCGCGCGCTGAGCTGATTCGTCGACTGCAGGAATACGAGCGCTTTAAAAAAGCCGCCGATGATATTGATGAGATGCCCCGCTTGGGCCGCGATATTCATCAGGCCTCGGCCCATGCCCCGGAGCGCAATCAGGAAGTGCAGCACCCGGATGTGGATATGCGTGAAATATTGGCCGCCCTGGCGGAAGTGCTGCAGCGAGCCGATATGTTTGAAAATCACCAGGTGCAGATGGAAAAACTCTCCACCAGAGAGCGCATGACCCATGTCTTGGAAGCACTCCGCGGTGAGCAATTTGTGCCTTTCGTAAGTCTGTTTACAAGCTCCGAGGGCAAACTTGGCGTAGTGGTGACCTTCCTTGCCATTATGGAGCTGATCAAAGAGTCATTGGTTGAAATCGTACAGAGCGAAACCTTTGGCCCCATACACGTTAAAGCTAGAACCTCATGAATGCTGAATTGATTAAAAGAATTGTTGAAGGCGCGCTGTTAGCAGCGGGCAAGCCAATGGATGTAGCTCGTATCGAAAGTCTCTTCGATGAGGACGAGCGTCCACCCAGAGACCAGATTAAAGCCGCTCTTGAAGAAGTTGAAGCCGACTGTCGCGGCCGTGGTTTTGAGTTAAAGCAAACCGCCAGTGGCTACCGTTTTCAAGTGCGCCAAGATCTTGCCGAATGGGTCAATCGCCTGTGGACTGAGAAGCCCAAGCGCTACTCCCGAGCCATGCTCGAGACCTTGGCCCTAATAGCCTATCGTCAGCCATTGACGCGAGGTGATATTGAGCAGGTTCGTGGTGTTGCCGTGAGTTCCGACACTATCAGGACACTGCAGGAGCGAGATTGGGTTCGAGTGGTGGGCTTCCGCGATGTGCCGGGTAAGCCAGCACTCTATGCCACAACCAAAAATTTCCTCGATTACTTTAATATTAAAAGTCTCGAGCAGCTGCCGGCCCTCAGTGAAATTAAAGACTTTGCTGAGCTGGATCCAGAATTGGAATTGGCACTCTCTAGTAATTCGGGGGACAACCCCGAGCTAGTCGCGGCCAATGATGAAGAGCAGCCTGCAGACCTTGCCGACAGCGAAAACTTTAGCCTCGACCAAGAAGTTGATGGCCAGAATGCGATTAACCATGCCTTTAATCATGAAACAAGTAGTGACAGCCCCCACAACCCATTAGACGATACCGAAAGTCTAGACTCCGACGACCAGGTGAGCAGTTCAAACCATGAGTGAAAAATTACAAAAAGTATTGGCTACTGCAGGTTTGGGATCGCGTCGCGAACTCGAGAAGTGGATCTCCGCAGGCCGAGTTTCAGTCAATGGTTCAACGGCCAAACTGGGTGACCGCGCTGCCCCCGATGACCGCATTTTGGTCGACGGACGATTGATTAAAATTGTTACCGACGACAGTCCCCGCGTGCTGATGTACAGCAAGCCGGAAGGAGAAGTGTGCACCACATCTGATCCCGATGGTCGTCCCACAGTGTTTGATCGTCTGCCGCGCCTAGCTCGCGGTCGCTGGATCGCTATTGGCCGTCTCGATATCAATACCAGTGGTCTGCTGCTGTTTACCAACCACGGTGAGCTGGCCAACCGCTTGATGCATCCCTCCTATGAAGTACAGCGCGAGTATATGGCGCGTATTCACGGCGAAGTGGACGAAGCTATGATCAAGCGTCTCACTGAAGGCGTTGTTCTGGAAGACGGTGTTGCCAGCTTCAAGAGTGTTAAAGCTCAGCATGCTCGCAGTTCGGATGATGTGGGTGGACGCAACCGCTGGTTTAAAGTGATTTTGGCTGAAGGCCGTACTCGCGAAGTGCGTCGTCTTTGGGAATCTCAGGAGGTGGAAGTTAACCGCCTCAAGCGCATTAGTTATGGACCCATTGAACTGCCGTCAATTGTGCGCCGTTCAGATTTTCTTGAGCTGGATCCGAAACAGGTGGTCTCTCTGTTTAAAGCGGTTGCCCTGCATCCGCCGAGATTTACCGAGCGCCATGTATTAAAAGATATGCGTGAGCGCAAAGAGCGAAAATTGCGTGCCCGGGGTAATACCTGGAGGTAGCCTGAGTTGCGTCCAGCGAAGGCTTTTTAAGAGTAACTAGGGCTGTGGTTGCGCATCTATAGACTGGCCATTCACTGCCGCACTGTCGGCGCCGAGTAAATACAGATAGGTTGGCATAATTTTCTCGGGGCTGGTCACTGAGCCAGGGTTTTCCGCCGGGAAAGCTTGCATGCGCATACTGGTGCCAGTGGCACCAGGATTGATCGCATTGACCCGCACCGAACCCAAACCCTCTAGTTCCGACGCCCACACCTGCACCATGCCTTCCACGGCGAACTTGGATACTGCGTAAGCCCCCCAAAATGAACGGCCAACGCGTCCGACACTGGATGTGGTAAAAACCACCGAAGCACAATCAGATTTTTCCAACACTGTCATCAATGCCTGAGTCATCTGGAAGGCGGCGGTGACATTCACCTGCATTACCTTGTCCCACACATCGCTGCGATAGTTGCTCAAGGGGGTGCGTTGGCCAAGAATGCCGGCATTGTGTAGCAGACCGTCGAGACGACCAAACTGTTCGTCAAGCTGGTTGCTGAGAATATTGTAATCGTCGCTGCTAGCACCCTCGAGGTCGATGGGATAGATCACCGGCTCAGGACCACCGCTGGCAACGATACTGTCGTAGACCTGTTCCAGCTTGGCCACTGTGCGACCCGCCAGAATTACTGTGGCGCCGTGTTTTGCGCAGTGCAGTGCAGCGGTCTTGCCAATGCCATCGCCAGCACCTGTAATCAGAATTACGCGATTTTCGAGTAACTTTTCAGGGGCTTGATAGGCGGCGATTTCGGCATTGGACAACATAATAATTACTCTTGTTAAATCTGGGTGATGGTGTTTTTTTGTCGCAGGTTTTAGTGGGCGAAGAGCAGTGAATGCAGGTGCTGAGACTGCTCAACAACCCAGTCTGCCTGCCAGTCAGCAATCACTTGACCCGCTTCAATATAGCCCCAGGCGGCGGCTATATTGCGGGTACCCGCAGCGCGCCCGGCGTCAATATCCCGCACATGGTCGCCCACATAGAGGCAGTCTTCAGGTGCTGTAGCAATCTCTTTACAGGCCAGCAGAATTGCTTCCGGATGAGGTTTTGGCAGAGTTACATGGTCGGGGCAAATAACCGTTGCAGCACCTTCCATTAACCCCAGCTGAACCAATGCGGCTTCTGTGTAGCGCCAGGGCTTATTGGTGACAATGCCCCAGGGAATATCGCGGGCGTTGCACTCATCTAGGACTTCTTGCAGACCTTCGTAGAGCGCAGTTTGATCCGCCAGATTTGCAAAATAGAGCTCGAGAAATTCTTCTCGCAGTGACTCAAACTGGGCGTGGTCCGGATCCATACCAAAACCACTTTTAATCAAGCCTATGGAGCCGTTGGTCACGCTGGTGCGGATTGCAGAATCAGGCAGAGCCGCTCGGCCATGTCTCTCCAATTGAGTATTCAGCGCGGTAACAAAATCCGGCGCTGTGTCCAGTAATGTGCCATCCAGATCGAATAGCAATGCCTTGAAGTCGAGCATAGAAAATCCGTTATGCGGGCTTGCGCGCGCAGATCATG
>JAFMBU010000051.1 GCA_017858295.1 Porticoccaceae bacterium
CCACTGGCTTGACCGGCTCTGGTTCTGGTTCTGGTTCTGGTTCTGGCTCGACTCCAGTTGGAGATGCGGGTGCCAATGGAAACTAAACGCGCACCATTGGTTAGCCTTGGCCGTCGTTCTCGTCCGCAGCAACAGGGCGGCGTGGCGCTGCTCGCCACGCTGATTTTGGTGTTGGCGCTGACGTTGATTCTCGGCAATATATTTTATCGTCACCAGATTGATGTCTCACAGGCAACTGGGTCACTCCATGGTGATCAGGCGGTGCTGCTGGCAATCAGTGCTGAGAGTTGGGCCAGAGATCTGCTTGCTTCGGATAATGATGACCTTACAGTGGATCATTTTGGCGAGGATTGGGCTCAGGCGATTCCATTATTGCCTGTGGATGGCGGCACCATTGTCGGCTGTCTGGTAGATCTTGAATCCCGGGTTAATATTAATAATTTTTCCACTTACACCGAGTCCAGCTTGAGTGCCGAGCGCAAAGCCAATGCCAATAACATGAGTTTGGTAAAACTGTGGGAGAGCTTGCTGCAGAATATGGATGTTATGGTCAATGAGAGCCGAGTCGCGGTGATTATTGACTGGCTCGATAAGGGTGACGAATTGATCGGCCCTGCCGGAGCCGAGCAGTCGGATTACAGTGGTTTTAATCCACCGCGTTTTCCCGCCAATACAGAAATAGCCGATACCGCTGAGCTAGCCGCCATGACTGGCTACAGTCTGGCCGAAGTGCAGCGCTTAATGCCCTTTATTAGCGCATTGCCAGGCCCCACAACAATCAATATCAATAGCGCGCCTGAGGCAGTATTAATGGCCCTGAGTGGTGATCTGGGTATTGATTTTGTCGATATGGTTCTGGATAACAGACCTTTTTTGACCCTGCAGGAATTTTATCAGGCTATAGATATTCGCCTGATGGTCGGTGAGCCGGCACTGGCTATACGCTGGCCGGCTAAGTTAATTGATGTTAAGTCAGATTTTTTCCAACTTAATCTCGAAGTCACATTAGGCCAGTCACGACTTGAGGTAAAAAGTATCATGCAGCGTGGTGCAAATAGGCGCCCAGTAGTGATTCGCAGGGAGATAACGGTTGTACCTGCAGGTGTCACAACTGTACCATCTAGGCCTAGTGATGCAGACGACGAGAATGCAGACGATTTTGGTGGTTTCGGGAGGGATAGATTCCGAGATCAAGGTGAATATGACCGGGAGTATTATCTGCGTCCGATCTGTGAAATCGCCGATAGTTATACCACTGGCGATCTTGATGACTCTAGTGAACAGTTTTAAAAAAATGGCACTGCTAAGTAGCACTGCTAAAGAGCACTACTAAAGAGCACTACATAAACAGCTCAAAAAATCAGCAATTCAAAAAGCAATAACCAGGAATTAGTAACAATGACATTATCTGTTGATCATCTTCACCACCTAGACCGGCATCTGCTCGGCGGTGGTGACGCAAACAGAAGAATGGCGCTATGGGTGCCGTCCCAGCGCATTAGCCTACATGTCATTGAGGCCCCCACCGCACCACAGCGCAAATGGGCCGAGTTGATTCCCTGGATCCTCGAAGAGCGTATTTTACAGCCCGTAGATGACATGCACTTTGTGCTCGGTGACAGTTTCACCCTAGAGGGCAAAAAGCAGCTTAGTGTCTCGGTTGTCAGTAAACAGGATATGCGGGAATGGCTGCGCATTGCCGATAATGCCGGCGTTACTGCCACGGCTATGGTGGCGGATTATCTGGCACTGCCCTTTGAGTCTGGGCGCATTAGCATGGTCTGGCGTGAGGGTCAGTTTTTAGTGCGCAGCGACACTGACAGTGGGTTTTCCGCTGCTCCAGATCTGGCCTGGCTATTGGTGCGTCGTCTGCTTGAGCGCGCTGATATAGCACCGCGACTATCTATCTCTATAGCGGATGCAGATTTGATTCCCGAAGATCTGCGCGCCGCCGCTGACGTCAATGATGCTGAGATCGACTGGCAGTTTTCCGATATGCCCATGTCAGCCAACCTGTTGACCGGTGAGTTTAAACCCCAGACCACCGAGGTATCCTCATCCTCGTGGTTATCTACTGCAGCCCTGTTAGTGTTGGCTATAGTGCTTGGGTTTGGTTATCTGCAGCTTTCTAATGTCCGCTTCGAAGAGCGAATTGCCGAGCTTGAGACTCAGGCCAGTGCCGGTTTCAGTAATTTATTTTTAGGCAAGCGCGCCAAGCCAGAAGATATCCGCAGCAGCGGCGAGCTGTTAATGGCGGATATGTTTAAACAGCGCGAGAGCTTGCAGGCTCCTATTATAAAAGCCCTCGCCGCGCTAGATCCCATAATGAACAGCTGCGGCTGTGAATTGGACAGCCTGGTCGCCAGTGATTCCAGTGTTAGTCTGGCGCTAAAAAATGTTGGTCGGGGGAAGGTCAAAGCTACCACCATAGCGGGCTTTAAAGTTGATCGAAAAGTCGCTTATGGGGTCACAACGCTGACCTTACGCAAGGAGAGCCAGCGATGAAAGAGTTGAACCTTGTGAGTGGGATTAGCAGCTGGTTGGCACAGCGAGAGCCTCGTGAACGCGCGATCCTCAGCGCTGGCGCAGTGTTCGTCTTTTGCGCGCTGGTCTATCTGGCCTTACTACCCAGCTTTGAACGATCCACTGAGTTGCAAGAGCGCCACCGGATTCTGCAAGCTGATCTGCAGTGGTTGAGCGAGCAGAGTGCCAGCGTCAGTCGACTGAGCAATAGCTGTGTCGATAAAACGATTAAACCGGGTGCCGCTAGAGAAGTGATAAACCGATTGGTTCGACGCAACCAAATTAAGTTGGTTAAGATTGCTGAGCAGACTCAGGGGAAGTACGCACTTAATTTGGAAAGTATTAATGCCAATCGCCTATTACAGTTGGCTCATCAATTAGCCTGTCAGGGACTGAAAACAACGCTCCTCGACGTCAGCCGTTCCGATGCTGCAGCGGCTAATTATGTGGCGCGCATGGAGGTTCATCATGTCAATTAATAGCGCTAACATACAAGCCTATCTGCAACGCTCTATATCAGGTTCGCCGGTGCAAAAATTACTTTTACTGAGCAATATTTTGCTCGCAGCGTTGGTCCTTACGCTGCTTATTGCCGTTGCTATGTTGTTCGCTGAAGACGAGCCAGCTGCCAAGGCTGTTTCGCGAACATCTACTCCAGCGGTCGCCAGTTTGCGCTGGAACTGGTTTAGTGGTGTTGCGGTCACCGCACCTATTGTAGAAGTGGATTCTAGCAATCTCGCCGATGCGGATATTAAAGCCAAACTTCTCGGCGTTATGCTCAGTGAGAGCACCTCCTCAGCGACTATCGCCTTTAATGGGCGCCCAGAACAGGTTTACCATATTGGTGATAAGCTCGGCTCGTCGGTAGTGATTAAGCAGATACAGCCATTTCGGATTATTATTGAGCAAAACGGCGCCAAGCGACAGATCCTGTTGAAGAAACCAGACAGCATCATGGAAGCTGAGGAAGCCCCCGAGGGCTACAGTAATAATGAGCCTGAAGATGAAGGTTTTGCCATGGCCAATATGTTTGGTGCGCTGCCGGTCAAGGTCGACAATTATGGCAGCGGCTTTAAACTCAATAAGCTCTCCAATGAAATGAAAATGTTGGCGGATATTGAAGACGGTGACGTGGTGGTGGATATTGGTGGCACCGGGGTTCAGGCATTGATGTCGGATCCTGCGGGCTGGATTAAGTACAGCAGCCAGACCAGTTTGCCGGTGACCGTGATACGCAATGGCGAAGAAGTAGTGCTCTATGTAAATGCTGCGAGCTTGTCGGCTAAAATGTTACCGAAGCTCGGATTAAACTAGCGATTAAATCATTAAATATAAACAGTAAATAAATAAAATGAGAAAAATAATGATCGGCCAGAAGAAGACTTTTGCCAAACGAACCATCCGCCTACTGGGGGCCCTAAGCATTGTGCTGAGCATGATTGCAGAGGTTAGCGCGGGAGAAGTAGTGCGAATTAATTTCCGCGATGCGGATATTCGCAGCGTTATTGAAAGCGTTGCAGAAATTACTGGCAAATCCTTTGTTCTCGACCCCCGTGTCAAAGGCAAGGTCACTATTATTGCTCCCGAGGCGATCGATTCCGATCTGCTCTATCAGGCGGTACTCTCAGCTATTCAGGTACAGGGTTTCCAGGCCATAGAAGATGGCGTGGTGACGCGCATAGTGCCGTTTAATCAGGCGTTTAACTTTGCCGGTGGCGCAGGGGACAATCAGCTGATTACCAAAGTGATTCAAATCGAGCATGTTCAGGTCGCGACACTGGTTCCTGTGCTCAAGCCGGTTATGAGTTCGGGCGCGCGACTCAATGCCTTTGCCCAGAGTAACTCTATGGTTGTCACTGATGTGCAATCCAATATTTTGCGCCTTGAAGCGCTGATCGCGGACCTCGACGATCCAGCTTTAAATGCCGTTGAAGTGATTAGCCTTAAATATATTTCAGCTGGTGAAGCTGTGTATATAGCCGGTCAGTTAAAGCAGCTTAAACAACAGGAGCTGTCGCTAGTTGAAGACGGCATGAACAATCGCGTGATTGTCAGCGGTCCAGCGTCTGCTCGCCGGGCATTTAAAGCGATGTTGCAAGCTCTTGACCAGCCTTCGACAAAAAAGGGCAGCGTCGAGGTTATCTATTTAGATTATTCTCGCGCGGCAGAGATGAAGCCGATCGTTGAAGGCATGTTGCAGTCAGATGTGTTTCTTCAGCTTGCTGGGGAAGCTGTGGCGGACAAGAAATCTAAAAAGGCCTTCCAGATTCAGATTGATGAACTTAACAATGCGTTGGTTGTAGCCGCTCCAACAGCGGTTATTCGCGAGATTAAAAATGTTGTTGCTCAGCTCGACCGCTCACGACCCCAGGTATTGATTGAAGCGGTGATTGCCGAGCTGTCAGAAGATCAGGCCAAAGAGTTGAGCTCTCAGCTGGCTTACAGCAGCAAAAATCGCGGTGGTTATCTGACTAATTTTGACGGGCTTTTAGCTACATTGACCGGGATTGGGGTTTCGGGTGTAGATCCCACTCTTGATCAGTTGAACTCTATCCCGAACAAGGTCTTGGCCGTAGCCGGTGATTTTGACTCTGAAACGGGCAAAGGTATTGGCTTGCTTATTCAGGCATTGAAAACCGATGGCAGCACCAAGATTCTCTCCACGCCCTCAGTGGTGACTCTCGACAATGAAGAGGCGACCCTATCCGTGGGTGAAGAGGTGCCCTTTCAAACTGGCAGCTTTACCAGCAGCAACAATGGCAGTAATAATCCCTTTACCACGATCAACCGTGAAGAGGTGGGCGTTAAGTTAAAAGTGAAGCCGCAAATTAGCAAGGGCGATTCAGTGCGCTTGGAGATCGAGCAGGAATCCTCAAAAGTTAAAAGTGGTGTGCCGGGCCTGCAGACCACTTCGAAAAGTACTATGCAGACCAATGTCTTGATTCAGGATGGCGAGATGTTAATCCTCGGCGGTTTAATTGAAGACCAAACCGGTGGCAGTGCCACCAAAGTGCCACTGCTGGGGGATATTCCACTGCTTGGACGACTGTTCCGCTCAACCTCGAAAAAGGACTCTCAATCGGTCTTAATGATGTTTATAAGACCAACGATTATTCGCACTGCGGAAGATGCTCGCAAGTTATCTGACAGCAAATATCGCCATCTGATCAGACGTGACTTGGAGAGCGAGCAGAATGGTTTGATTCAGCCAATGCTCGAAGAATTTATCGATCAGGGGCAGGAACAAAAGTAATATTAAGACAAAGCCGAGGCGCTATGAGCATCTACCTGCAACATTTTGCCCTTGCCCGAGAGCCCTTCTCGATAGTCCCTGATCCTGGGTTTCTCTATCCCAGTATCTATCACCGCCAAGCGGTCGCCCATTTAAAATATGGTCTCGACCGCGAAGGTGGTTTTATCTTGCTCACCGGCGAAGTGGGTACAGGTAAGACTACCCTGACTCGCACCATGATCAAACGCATTCCCCCCCACGTGCGGGTTGCCTATATTCTCAACAGTAAACTCAATGTTGCCGATGTGCTGGCCAGTATCTGTGATGAGCTGGATATAGATCTACCGGATGCCTCTGAACTATCGCTAACCAAGCAGTCTTTTACTAAGCAGTGCATAGATGCGTTGAATCGTGATTTGCTCACCGCTCATGCGGACGGCAAAAAGACATTAATTGTTCTCGAAGAAGCCCAGAACCTGACGCCAGAAGTACTGGAAACTCTGCGTCTGCTGAGTAATCTTGAAACCAGCACCCATAAACTTTTACACATATTATTGGTTGGTCAGCCGGAACTTTTGGATATTCTTGCGCAACAGGAATTACGTCAGTTAAACCAGCGAGTGGTCTCCCGGTTTCATCTATCCCCCTTGGATAAAGATGATCTGTCCAACTATATCAATCACCGACTGCACCGTGCGGGGGCTAAAAGGCCGATCTTTGACAGCGACTGTGCGGCGGTTTTATTTCGTCTGACTGGCGGGGTACCGCGGCTGATTAATTTGGTTTGCCACCAATCTTTGTTGGCCGCCTATTCCACTGGTGCTCAGACGGTTTCGGGGAAATTGGTCAAGCAGGCCGCCAGTGAAATTCTCAGTGAGGAGAAAAAACCCTCAGTGAAAAAAATCTGGTTATGGGGCATTTTTATCGCGCTGGTTTTCAGTGCTGGGCTGATAATGAAGTTTGCCCCAGCAGAGATAATGGGCCGGATTTTTCCGGTTATGGCGCCATTGAACGCACAGGAAAAACCCCTTCCGACAGTTATTGACCCGCCGATTTCTCCAGTTGATCAGCCGTTAGAGGAAGAACCAGAGCAATTGCTCTCAGAGGCGATTATCGCAATTCCAGTGGAATCTGAAATGCGCTTACCACCGGAAGAACTAACCCAGCAGGTTAGTGCTAACCCCTTTGTTGGCCTGTTAGCTCTCTGGGGTGCAGAGGTTGCGGGTGTTTACAGCGAAGAAGAGCTCACAGCAGTTGCCAGTCTGAATAATCTGCGCAGTGAAAAAGTTAGCCTGGCGGATATGGCCGCTCTCGAAAACATCAACCGCCCCGGGATTGTTTGGTTGTTAGAGGAAACCGGCTATTTAAAATCCTATGTTCTAGAGCAGCTTGATGTCAGTGAGATCAGGTTACAGGATCGCCAGAGTACTGTGGCTGTCCCGCTGGAAGATTTCCAGCGGCGCTGGAATGGCAGCTTCCTTTATTTGTGGCGTCCACCACAGAGCTACCTCTCCCCATTAAGTGCGACTAATTACAGCGTTGAAAATACGAGTAACCCGGAGCTAGTGGATTGGCTTCAAGCGCAACTTGCCTCGCTGGATAACAGCAACGAGATCATTATCAGCGGCGGTCGTTACACCCCGGCAATCGCCCAGCAAGTACTGCGCTTTCAGCAACAGCAAGGTCTTGTGGCCGACGGTATTTTGGGGCGCGAGACATTGATGCGTTTGGCACAGTTAAGCGGTGAGACTATTCCGCTGCTGAAGGAGGCTAATTAATGTCCTATATTCTCAAGGCCTTAAAAAAAGCCGAGCACGATAGGTTGCGGGAAGAGCCGGAAAATCTCGATGACTTTGTTAACTCTGGCTGGGACCCCTATGAAAAAAAGGCGCAACACTCGACGAGATATTGGTTGCCGATTGTCATCCTGGTGGTTGCAGGGGGATTGTTTTATGGGTTCTCAAACCTCAGACCCCAGATTGAGATAAGACCTATAGCAACTGGTTCGGACATTGGAGAAGCTGTTGTCGCCAGCCCAACTTTAGAGACTGTGATCGAGACCCCTGCAGTCATAGAAAAGCCGGCGGCATCCCCAAGTGATAACTCATCGGTCACTGCTGCGCCAGAGGTGACTAGTTCATTACCTGAGGTGAATATTACCGGCCATATATTTATTCGCAGTGGTTCGCGATTAAACCGAATCTTCGTCGGTGAAAGCACTTACCATGTGGGTGATACGCTAGATTCAAATTGGGTGATTGAATCGATTAATAGCGACAGCCTAGAGATTCGGTCAGGCACTCAGACCACTGAACTGCCGCTGCGATAATCACCTTAGTCTTTAGTTCCTAAACTAATTAGAGGGCTAGTCCGAAAACACTTCAAGACCAGACTCTTTGCCGCGATCGAAACGCTTGGCACGGCGATAAGGGAATACGTCGAGTACAAAACCATCGCGGATTTTCTCTTGCAAGCCCTGCCAAAAATCCACGTCATAGAGATCGCTGTGCATCTCTTCGAACATCTTGCGGGCTTTGGTGTTGCCGGAGAAAAACAGTCTGAATTCTTCGGGAAAAATATCGTCCGGCCCCACGGTGTACCAAGTACCCGCCTGCATCTCTTCCTCTTCGGTGCGTGGCTGAGGAATCTTGCGGAAATTGCAATCGGTAAGCGCGGCGATTTCATCGTAATCGTAGAACACCACACGGGCGTGACGGGTAACACCAAAGTTCTTTAATGGCATATCGCCGGGGAAAATATTCGCTGCCGCCAATTGCTTAATACAGTTGCCATACTCTTCCATGGCGCTGCGAATTTCTTCGTCAGTGGCCGACTCCAGATAGATATTTAACGGCGTCATATAGCGTTCGGTGTAGAGATGTTTAATCACCAATTTATCGCCGCGAATCTCAATGGTGGATGCTGCAACTTTTTGTAATTCCTCGAGTAGCGCAGGTGAAAAACGATCCAGAGGAAAAACCAGATTATCGAAATCTTGAGTATCGGCCATACGACCAATGCGGTCGTGCCGCGAAACCAGACGATACTTATCGCGAACGGTCTGGTGAGTAACTTCCTTTGGCGGAGCAAACTTATCTTTGATAATTTTAAATACAATATTGTAGGAGGGCAGCATAAACACTGTCATCACCATGCCCTTAATTCCTGGGGCAATGACAAATTGATCAGTGGAGCTTTCCAGGTGATGAACCAGCTGACGATAAAATTCGGTTTTAGCATGTTTGGGAAAGCCCAGAGAGTTATAGACTTCGTAATCCAATTTTTTTGGCATTAGGGTTTTAAGAAAGTGCGCGTACTGATAGGGCAGGGGCGCATCTACCATAAAGTGATTGCGGGTAAAGCTGAAAATAACACTCAGGTCATCGCTGTTAAAGATCGCCGTATCCACATAGAGCTGGCCCTTCTCATTGTTTAAGATCACGATGGCCATGGGGAACGTCTGATCTCCATCGATTACGCGGCCCACCATATAGGCCGCCTTGCTGCGATAGAAGGTGGATTCCAGCAGGTCGAATTTAAGATCATCCGGCGAGCCAATCAGGTTGGGTGTGACTTCGCTACAGAAAACACTGAGGATGCAATCCAGATCCAGTTCTATATCTTCACCTGGCAGAGAGAACTCAGATTCCTTGAGAATACGACGGAAAATATCGCGCCTGTCGTTGCCCTCATAGCGCACATAAATACTGTATTCCGCGGCCGGCGCTTCAATCATATGAGACGAGAGCACGTAGATAATATCGTCGCTGATCTTATCGTGATCGTGGAGGTCGGCAAAAACTGAGTTAAAAAAGGTCTCGGCAATTTCAAAATTGGGAAAGTTAAATACTAGCTGGGTATAGGCTTTTTTCGACTCAGCCCAAAGATCCAGATCAGCGATATCTTTATTGGTCACCATGCCCAGATACATCACTGTCTGGGCTACCTTAGCTTTATACAGCTCAAGGCGATCCACATTGGCCTGCTGCACACCGTGCCAGTCGGCCTTCTCAAAGCGCGCCTTGGCACTGAGAGTGGAGTTGAGGTAGTCGGCAAAATAACTGCGAAAGCCGTTGAGAATGGTCTTCGCCATGCGCCTGGCGGTGGAGTTATGGATCAGTGGAGTTTGCGCCATGCTTATGGGCCTCGGCAGATTAGCTCGGGATCAATTTAGAAATAGGTCACTTTATTATTCTAAAAGCTGTTTTAAATTATCCAACTCAGTTAAGGCCTGTTCTTTGCTCGCCCGTTTCATTGAAGTCTCCGGCAGCGCAGCTGGCGGTTCCACAGTAAAGACTTCACCGGCGATCACACGCTCGCAATAGTGCTGATAGGTTTCAGCAAACTGAGGAAAGGCTTTGCTCTCATCAGTGGTCGCCAGAAAGTGCCAGCCGCAGTCGCGACCGGCGGCATAGACTGCTGGATGTGACCATTTCTGAGCCGCTTTCGGGCTCGGCATATTGCACACTTCGAGATAGGCTTTGCGTGGCGACGGCAGGCCAGCGGGCATACCCACTGCACGGCAGGCATTGAGCATTTTGTGCAGGGTCGGCAGGTAGTCATTTTCGGCAATTATTTTTTTCGTCGCCAACAAAATAGTCCCAGGGGCAAAATCACCCAGGGTCGACAGCCAGAGCTTTTTTGCCATTCC
>JAFMBU010000052.1 GCA_017858295.1 Porticoccaceae bacterium
GTATACTTCGCCGCCTCATAATCCGGGGCCCCAAAATTCCCCAAGCACAGGTAAATTAATGTCGTCCGTTGACTTCGCATCACTGGGTATTTCTGCCCCCGTCCTCAAAGCCGTACAGCAACTCGGTTACGAGCAACCCTCTCCCGTTCAAGAGGCGAGCATTCCGATCCTTCTGGAAGGTAAAAACCTTCTGGGTACAGCACAGACGGGTACTGGCAAGACTGCAGCTTTCGCGCTGCCATTCCTCAGCATGCTGGATGAGAAACAAAAAACACCTCAAATTCTGGTCCTGACCCCGACTCGTGAGTTGGCGATTCAGGTGGCTGAAGCGTTCCAGAGCTATGCCAAACATATCAAAGGTTTCCATGTCCTGCCGATCTACGGTGGTGCAGATATTGGTGGCCAGTTGCGCGGATTGAAGCGCGGCGCCCAGGTTGTTGTAGGCACGCCAGGTCGTATGCTTGACCATTTGCGTCGCCGCAGCTTGGACCTGAGCAATATTAAAGGTCTGATTTTGGACGAAGCCGATGAGATGTTGCGCATGGGCTTTATTGATGATGTCGAGACTATTCTGGCTAAGACACCACCTGAATGTCAGCGTGCACTGTTCTCTGCCACTATGCCGCCAGCGATCAAACGTGTTGCCGACAAGTATCTCGGCGATGCCGAAGTGGTCAGCATTCAAAATAAGACAAAGACTGTTGAACGTATTGCTCAGTCTCACCTGATGGTTAAAGGCCACCAGAAAATGGACGCCCTGACTCGCATTCTTGATGTTGAGCAGTTTGATGGCATGATTATTTTTGTGCGCACCAAGTCGTCGACACTGGAAATTGCCGAGAAGCTTGAAGCACGTGGATTTTCCTCAGCGGCACTTAATGGTGATCTGACTCAGACACTGCGTGAGCGCACCATTAATCGCTTAAAGAAAGGCCAACTGGATATAGTTGTGGCCACCGACGTCGCCGCGCGCGGTTTGGACGTTGAGCGTATCAGCCATGTAATCAACTATGATGTTCCCTACGACAATGAGTCCTATGTTCACCGTATTGGTCGAACTGGACGCGCTGGTCGTGAAGGCAAGGCGATCATGTTTGTTACCCAGAAAGAAATTCGCATGCTGCGTTCGATTGAGAAGTCGACTCGTCAGCCGATTAGCTCGTTTAATCTGCCGAGCAACGAAGAAGTTAGCGGCCAGCGTATTGCTCAGTTCAAAGAGCAGTTAGTTGGTATGTGCAAGTCCACCAAGCTGGATAAGTTTCACTCATTGGTGAAAGAAGTTGCCGCTGAGAACGACATTGATATGGTTTTGCTGGCTGCAGCTCTGGCCTTTGAAGCCCAGAAAGAACGTCCGCTGTTCCCGAAGATGGTTGCTATAGACACGCCGCGAGCCTCGGCTAGTGATCGCAACGAGCGCAAGCCACGAGAGCGCAGCGAGAGACCCGATCGCAACGAACGAAGTGAAAGAAGCGATCGCAGTGACAGAAGCCAGCGTCCTGATCGCGCGCCCAAGCCACCACGAGACAAGGGCCCGACTGTAGATGGCGAAGGCAATGAAGTTGCCATGGTCACCTACCGTATTGAGGTAGGCCGCAATGATGATGTGTCACCGAAGAATATTGTTGGTGCCATTGCCAATGAAGCGGAGATCGATGCACAGTTTATTGGCCATATCAAATTACATGATGATTACAGCACTGTTGATCTGCCAGAAGGTATGCCGAAAGAGTTATTTGATCACCTGTACAAGGTGCGTGTCTGTCAGAAGCCATTAAAGATCAGTGTCGATAATGGTACTGCTGGCGAACAGCGTGATGCAAAACCAGCTTACAAGGGCAAGCGCGACAAGCCTGCCTTCAACAAAGAAAAGCCCGCATTTAAAGGCAAGCCAAAAGCTCATCGCGGTTCTGATTCAGCGCCCCGCAAGCCAAGCAAGCGCCCTGCTAGTGACCGCAAATAAAGTCATCTATAGCCACAAGACGCCGGATAATTGATCTTCGATCAATTGTTCCGGCGGTTTCCTTAGAGCTCTGATTACAAGACTCGCTAGAATCCTCGCCAGACCTTTTTCCCGACACTTCTTCAGCACTGAAATACTGTTCCGCCATGGGCGCGATGCTACAGCTCTGTGGTAGTTCTTCCGCCGCCTCAATGGTGGCGTACATCTTGGGCAGAAAAATAAACTGCAACCATTCGGTGAAGGTCAACAGATCAATTGAAAAGGGTTCGGTACTGACTAGCGCCTCGGGTGGTGGGCTCTGTTGCGCCCACAGCTTGGCTTGGCGAAGTTCTCTTTCTAAATCAAAAAGAAGATTGGCTAACTGGCTGTGACGTTCACTCATAGACCCTACCCCCTCTTTTTGGCCCGGCTCTTTAAAGCAAGCAGCCTACCCAATTTCACGACGGAAAGGCGGCAACCCATTTAACAGCTGAGTGCCATAACGCTTGGTGATCAAACGTTTATCGAGAATGGTAACTGTGCCCGTATCTTTTTCCGTGCGCAGCAGCCGGCCACAGGCCTGAACTAATCGCAGCGAAGCAATGGGCAGGGCTATATCAAAGAAGGAGTTGCCGCCCCGGGCTTCAATCCATTCCGATAGGGCTTCATGGAGTGGATCATCTGGCACCGCAAAGGGCAGCTTGGCAATCACTACGTGACGGCAGTAATCGCCGGGCAGATCCACACCTTCGGCAAAGCTCGCCAGGCCCATCAGCACGCTAGTGCGGCCCTGATCTATGCGTTCTTTGTGCAGGCGTACCATTTCGCGATTGGATAATTTGCCCTGAATCAGAATATTGTTCTGCAGTTCTTTTGAGAGATCGTCATAGACCTGTTCCATCTGCCTGCGTGAGGAAAATAGAACTAATGTGCCACAGCGAGGCTCTTCGTAGTCGGCGAAGTGATCAATAATATAACTGGTGTGGGCATCGGCCTGATTGCCTTCAACCGCATCGGCCGGCACGCGAATCACGGCGGCCTGCTGATAATCGAAGGCGCCAGCGACAGTCATAAAGTGAGCGAAGTCGGGAATTCCGGTCTCCCGCTGCAAGGTTTGAAATGAGCCCAGTGCCCGCAGAGTTGCCGAGGTGACCACTGAGGCATAGCAGCTGCCCCACAAGACATCGCGCAACAGTTCCGCCGCCTGAATTGGACTGGCATTTACTGATATATCCACATTGCCGCCGCTGTCATCGAGACGCAGCCAGCAGGCCAATGGCATATCGCCAGTTTTAATTTCGCGCTGCAACCTGTCCCACAGGGCTAAAAGCTGCTCTGCCCGGGATTGCCAACTGCCAGCTTGCTGATAGAAGAGCTCCACATCTGGAGCAGGAATGGGGTAGTTTTTGTCCCCCAGAGCATCATTTAGAGTATCCACCAAGACTTCCAGTCGCCCAAGCCAGCCGCTGATCTGCTTGGCCAGTTGCGAGGCTATATCACGCAGCCCTTCCCCAATATCGCCATTGGCATATCTATAGCGTCCATCCTCTGGATAGTCGGCAGATTCCAAGGCTTGCTGCAGCATCGGATAGGCAAAGTTCAATAGCTCGATAATTTTTGTCGCTTCACGCTCAATGCGCGGCAGCTGTTCCGCCAGTGCGGTATCTTTTTCAAACAGAGGCGCCTGACCTTTGCACTGCTTCTGCAGGCGCTCTAGCCAGGTAATGCTGTTATTGACCCGACACTCGGCACCAAAGTGACGAATGGCGGTGTCACCAATACGGTGACCTTCATCGAAGATATAGATGCAGTCTTCTGGTGGTGGCAGAATCGCACCGCCTCCCAGAGCCAGGTCAGCCATGACCAGATCATGGTTGGCGACTATGCACTCGCTCTCTTCCAGTTCATTGCGAGCATTAAAGAAGGCGCACTGATTAACAAAACGACAGCGGCGACCACTGCACTGGCGGCGATCAATGGTCAGGGCGCGCCATTCCACGTCCTGTATGCGCGACTCCCAAGAGTCGCGGTCGCCATCCCAAGTGCCATCGGCGAGGGCGTCGGACATTTCGCGATAGAGATCCTCGGTTTGAACATTAGGGTTAAAGGCCTCTTCATCTTCGAAGAGAAACAGCCCGGCGTCTTTTGACTTAATGGCGTCTAGGCACTGTTCCATTTTCAGGTTGCAGGCGTAGCGTCCGCGCCCTTTCACCAGTGCGCAGCTATGGTCCCAGCCACAGGCTTCGAGGAGTTCCGGAAGGTCCTTGTGAATTAACTGTTCTTGCAGGGCAATAGTGCCGGTGGCCACTACCACGGTCTTTTTTAAGGCACGGGCTATGGGCAGTGCGGCGATTAAATAGCCGACGGTTTTACCTGTACCTGTGCCGGCTTCAACCACGGCCAAGCGTTTATCCGGGTCGCTGTCGGTAAGAGCGTTGGCCACGGTGGCAATCATCTGTTTTTGTCCGAGACGGGGACTCAGGTCGCGGGACTTTAAAAACTTGCGATAGCCCTGCTGGATTGTCTCTCTGACTTCTGCGTCTAACAAAAAATTAACATCCCTGTGTCGCCTGTAAATAATTGTCTACCGGAGCAGCATAGCTCTGGGTAATGATGGCCCGATAATCCTGTGGTGCAGAATTGAGACGGCTTTGGAAAGAGGCTTCTATATCAACCCAGTCGCAATCCGGCCAAAGCTGCTTGGCGCGCTCTAAGCCTTCGGTTTTGCCGAGCATTTGATAGGCGATTATATTGCTCGGAAACAGTTTGTACTGACTGTAAATCTGCTGATCTATAGCTGCAGCCAGTTGGTCTGCATTTTCTAGCTGATCGTTAAACTGGTTAGCGGTCTCGTTGTGCAATGCATCACCAAAGGCCACATGCACCCTCCCTTTATAGCCAACAAGCCCCTTCTGAATCGTGTCGAGATCCTCAAACTCCTGTTTGATATAGTCCCGTCCATTCTGGGTGGCGAATAGTTCGCGGCCCTTGTCCACATCACAGGGATCGTATTCATAGGAAATACTCACCGGCACTATAGCGAGCTCGCTGCTGGCCTGGGCAAAGCTCTGCTCTTTGTCCTTGGACAGGGCGAGCATTTTTAACAGTGCGGTTTCGGTGCGGTCCTGGCCATCTTTGGCGCGACCTTCGCGCTGGGCAATCCATATTGAGACGCCCTCTTGAGCTATGGAGTGACGGATATAAGCGGAGAGCTTTTTCAGCTCAGTGAGCTTTTCCCGGCGACCACTGATATTGCGTTTAACAATAAAGCTGCGATTAACCCGCATCAAATCCGCGGCAAAGGGCTTGCTCAGCAGATTGTCACCAATGGCGATGCGCAATGTGTCCATTCCGCTTTCGATTAGGGCCAGATTAACCATGGCCGGATCCATGGCGATATCGCGGTGATTGCTGAGAAACAAATAGGATTTTTTCGGGTCGAGCTTTTCTAGACCACTGAAACTAAAGCCATCGGTAGTTTTATCCACCAGTGCCTTCAGGGATACAGTGAGGTAACTCTGCAGGTCAGCCACCGTGCGCATATTTTTAGCGGCTTTAGAGAGGGCGCGACGCAGTAGTGGACGCAGCAGCCAGGGGCAGATTTTCGCCAGTAGTGGCGCGCGTCGCGATAGCAGCAGGTCGATAAATTCTGAGCTGGCAATCAGGCGCGCAATAACCGCGGGCACTTCACTGTCGTTGTAGGGACGAATATCGTCAAATTCACTCATTGAAACCTCTAAAGTACTCTTGATCTACATGCTCTTGTATAATTTTCAGGCAGTTTTTTGAATACTTGGAACAAAAAACCATCGCCTCCACTTACTGGTGATCGGTGGTTATGGTCATGGGTTTTACTGCTGTCGAGAGTTGTACCAGTGAACCTCGCGAGAGAATTCGTCCACCTTGTCCACCACATCCAGCACCAGGGCAAACAGCGCCATACGGATCAACAGGCCGTTGTCGGTCTGGCGGAAAATAGCCAGATTGGGGTTGTCGTCAAGATCGCAGTCGAGCTCATTGGCATCGCTGCGAGAGTCCCTTGGCAGTGGATGCATAATCACCGTGTTGGGCTCGCAGTGCTGGGTATAGATGGCCTGATTGAGGCGAAACTTGCCGCGGTATAAATCCGCTTCGGCTTTGCTGGTAAAGCGCTCTTCTTGAATCCGGGTGGAATAGACAATATCCACATTGGCAATGCTGTTGTTCAGTTCATCGGAGACAGTCACTGTGACACCAGCGCTGCGCATCTGCTCGACAATGCTCTCTGGCAGGGCCAACTCTTTGGGCGAGATCAGCATCACCTGGATATTGTTGTAGAGGCTGAGCAACTTACTCAGGGAGTGCACGGTGCGGCCGTGACGCAGATCGCCGATCATGGCGATTCGCAAGCCGTCGATAGTGCGGCCCTTGGCCTCTAACTCGCGACCAATAGTATAGAGATCCAACAATGCTTGGGTGGGATGTTCGTTGGCACCATCACCGCCGTTCATAACCGGTACACGGCTGGCGCTGGCAAAGTCCGCCACCGAGCCTTCCTGGGGATGGCGCATACAGATGACATCGCTAAAACCGGACAATACTCTGGCGGTATCCTGCAGGGATTCGCCTTTCACTAGCGCCGAACTTTCAAAGCCGGCGGTCTCGCGAACTTCGCCGCCGAGCAGATTAAACGCCGAGCCGAAACTGACTCGGGTTCTGGTGCTGGCTTCAAAAAACATATTGCCGAGAATGGCGCCTTCAAGCACCCGGGTGACCCTTTTGCGCAGTGCATAGGGTTCCATTCGATCTGCTACAGAGAAAATCTGCTCAACATCCTGCCGCTGAAATTGGCTGATGGAAAGTATATGCGCGCCGGTGAAGTTCACGCGGTACCTCGGGGCAATTTAGTTGGCGGATTCTAGCCTGTTTGCCGGTGCTTCTCAATTACAACCGCAGTTCAGTTAAGCGCAAACCGCTCTGCCACCGATTGACTCCAGCTCTCCAATGCCTGAAGCACTCCGCGCTTGTGATCACTGAGGCTTGTGTCGGCGAGCAATTCATCTAAGGTCTTGCGGTTTTGCTGCAACGTTAGATAACCGGACTGCTCATCGGTGAGCCGCCAGCGACAACTGTCGAGCCAGGTCTGCTGCTCTTCGGTAGTTAGAGATTCAGGAAAATAACGGGCGCGGTAGCTAAACAGCAGTTGATTATAGCGCTGATCGGCAAAATAGAACTGCTGCTGACTAAAGTCCCTGGCTGTCGCGCGCCGCACTTCATCCAACAGGCCCTTGTCTTGGTTGGGCAAGAAACCGCCATAGAGCTGTTGCTCGGCATCGGATTTAGGCGGAAATGTTTGCTCACGAAATACTAGCTGCAGCTTGTCGCTTAGATCCATGCTATTGAGGCGCTGCCAGTTGCGTTCACAGCGCTCAAGGTCAATATCCAAGCGCTTGGCCGCGGCGGCATCCACCAGTTTGTGAGTGGTGACTACCGGCGCTTTATTAATATGGATTACCTTGAGGGGAATGCGCTCTGTGCCTTCGGGCAAATCGCTGCTGGCGGTAAATACCCGATCGCGAATTTGGTGTTCGTTAAGGCTCACCAAAGCCTCTGGGTCGGCAGACAGATCAAAGCAAATAATGCCATTGCTGTTGGTTGGGTGCTGCGCCAATGGCATCATCAGTGCCCCATACATATGTTCTTTGGCGAGCATGCCAGAGATATGGAAAAATGGTTTGCGCGCTTTCAGGTCAAGCATTGCCGCAACCTGTTTTTTGCCGCGATTTTGTAGTGCATAGTCAAACAGTCGCGGCTGCTTTTCTTTAACTAGCTTGGCCATGGCAATGGTGGCAGTGACATCTGAGAGCGCGTCGTGGGCGGCTTCGTGAGCCAGGCCATTGGCGCTGGTTAGGTCTTCCAATTTAAAACTGGGGCGGCCGGGTTCGTGGTCTGGCCATTCGATACCCTCGGGACGCAGAGCGCGGCAGAGGCGCAGCATATCGATAATATCCCAGCGCGAGTTGCCATTTTTCCACTCTCGCTGATAGGGGTCATAGAAATTTCTATAGAGCGTGTATCTGGTCACCTCATCGTCAAAGCGAATACTGTTGTAACCGACACTGCAGGTGTTGGGTCGTGACATCTGCTGATGGATAGCATCAATAAACGCGGGCTCGGCAAGGCCTTCTTTGAGCGCCTGCTGGGGGGTAATACCGGTAACCAAGCAGGCCTGAGGCGCGGGCAGCAGATCTGGCTGTGGCTGGCAGTAGATCACCAGCGGATCACCAATCGGGTTGAGATCAAAATCGGTGCGCAGACCGGCGAACTGACTGGGTCTGTCGATGGATGGATTGATACCAAAGGTTTCGTAGTCGTGCCAATAGAATGTGTTGTCCATTTTTCATCCCCGCAGATATGCTGGCTTTCATTATCCATCACAATGATTTTTTATGCATAAAAAAACGGCGCTATCTGGATAGCGCCGTTTTAAGTACTAGAGTCAACTTCAATTAGAAGTTGTAGACTTCAGAAAAAGACATCTCGCCCACTACACGGCGATTGCGTGCGCGACCTTCATCAGTTTCGTTGGTGGCTATTGGCCGAGTTTCACCGTAGCCCACTGCACTGATACGGGCAGCAGGAATGCCGTAATCTTCAACCAGCTTGGCCTTGACCGCCTTAGCGCGACGATCAGACAGGCTCATATTGTACTGGTCGGATCCACGGCTATCACTGTGACCCTCGAGCACCAGATCAATATCGTCCTGAGCTTTCATAGCCGCGGCAATAGCGTCTAACTGGTCGCCATAAACCGCCAACACAGTGTCTTTGTTAAATTCAAATTCAACATTGAGTCGCACGGTGATGGTACGTACTTCTGGTTCAGCCTCAACTTCCGGCTCTGCTACTGGCTGAGTCACAACCGGCGCAGCCACTGGTGCTGGCGCAGGAGCAACTGACTTGCTACCAAAGACTTTGTTCAGGGAGAACTGCACACCCATATCTTCACCGTCTTCATCATGACCTGCCATACCACGTAAATCGGCACGAAATTCGAGGCCGTGACTAAACCGTGTGCCCATACCCACACCTACCATGATCTGGGTGGAACGATCGTCATGATCGAGGGCGAGATTAGAACTGTCTTGGAAGTCGTACTGATTAACACCAAACAAGACATAGGGACGCCAGTCAGTGGCCTCGCTGTCGCTCATCCAAATCAGTGTATTGAGTGATAGTACATCGACATCGTCATGCCCCACATTGGCACCATAACCCAATTCTAAAGCCACATTATCAGACAGGTATTTTCCCACCTGAACACCGGCGGTGACTGTATTGTGGTCTTCGCTAACCGCACGTTCACCATCGAGATCGAAGTAACCTGCTGTTGCACCCAGATACCAGTTATCGGCCGCAGTTGTTGCCCCGGCCAGAACCAGTGCTGTTGCTCCGACGATTGTATGTATTGATTTCATTTTATTTCCCTTTTATGTTGAATGGCTCCTAACTGGAGCCTGTACTAAATATTGCTTTACACTCACCTAGCCTGTCTGGTTACTTTGCCCAGTGACTTCCCAACCAAATCGAGCAGATGCACTTATTCAATTAAGACTAGGTCAAAGTGAGTGTTTTTTCCTCAATTTTTGCCTGCCAAATTTGTGGGCCTATGCGATGCACTGATTCGCCCTTGGTATCAACTGCCACAGTGACCGGCATATCCTTGACCTCAAACTCATAGATCGCTTCCATTCCCAACTCTGGGAAGGCCACCACCTCGGCATGGGTAATCGCCTTAGACACCAGATAAGCGGCGCCACCCACAGCGATCAGATAGACCGCTTGATTGTCGCGAATAGCGTCTATACCAATCTGACCGCGCTCGGCTTTGCCTATCATTCCCATCAGCCCAGTCTCCTCGAGCATGGTGCGGGTAAACTTATCCATGCGCGTCGCTGTAGTAGGACCTGCAGGACCCACCGCTTCTTCACGCACTGGGTCAACTGGGCCCACGTAATAGATAAAGCGATCGGTTAAGTCCACTGGCAACTTCTCGCCAGTGGCGAGAATATCGGTCATTTTTTTATGTGCCGCATCGCGTCCGGTCAACATCTTGCCCGATAGTAATAGCGTATCCCCCGGCTTCCAGGTGGCAATATCCTCTTGAGTAACTTCATTGAGATTCACTCGGCGCACTGATTCATCTGCTTCCCAGGTAATTTCTGGCCAATCTTCCAGATTCGGCGGGTCCAGTTGCGCTGGACCGCTGCCATCCAGATCAAAGTGCACATGGCGAGTGGCGGCACAGTTGGGAATAATCGCCACGGCTTTGTTAGCAGCGTGGGAAGGATAAT
>JAFMBU010000053.1 GCA_017858295.1 Porticoccaceae bacterium
ACCGCATTTCGAAATACCCAGAAAAAATTAAATCTTTTTTCAATGACCGCACAGATGAAAAAAATGAATGGTGCCGACAGCGAAAAATACTCAAGCCTGAGACAGTTCGCCCACTGGCAAAAATACACCTGGCAGAACAGCGATGTGCCGGCTGGCATTATTTGTTCCTCACAGATGGAAAAACGCAATCCACTGTCTGTAGCGCTTGAATTATTGATGCGCACTTTAGGACTGGCAAAAATTTCGCCATTCTCCACTCAGCTTTCAACTATCTATGAAGCGCCCTTCCCCAGCCCAGAGTATAAAATGGCGGTGCGCGCCATGCCCACTCAGGTGCCAATAATTCCCGACCCATCACTGGATGCGCAGAAAAAGGCCTGGGATTTTTTTGAAACATTTGAAAAACCTTTTTTATGTGTCGGTGCGGGGAATGATCCGATCACCAATGGCTTTGAAAAACCCTGGCTGGCAAAGGTGCCCGGCACAAGAGGCCAGCCCCATGCCACTATCGGCGGAGGTCATTTCTTTCAGTGGGCAAAAGCAGAAAAATTATCTGGGATTTTGGCTGATTTTATTTTCAAAAACAGTGCAGGAGAAAGACCAATAAAATCACCAGAGGCATCAGTATGAGTCAGGCGATAAAAAAGGTTTTTGAAAAGGCTCACAGCGAACCAGAGCAGTGGCGTGAGCGCGGTGAGCTTGTGGAATTGCTGGGTCACTCATTATTTGTTATTGATGAAAGCCCCAAGCAAAAGGCTGGCGACCAAGAGCTTGAGCAGCCAACCATTCTTCTACTACACGGCTTTCCAACTTCCAGCTGGGACTGGCAGCCCATGTGGCAGCTCCTGGCAAAAGATTATCGACTGATCGCCGTGGATATGCTCGGTTTTGGTTTTTCCGACAAACCCAACAAACATCGATACTCCATTCATGGCCAGGCCGACCTGGTTGAAGCATTGGTAAAAACCAAACAGCTGCAACAGTTCCATGTGCTAGCCCATGACTATGGGGATACAGTTGGCCAAGAGCTTTTATCTCGTCAGCTCGAGGGCAGAGGCGTCGGCGAATGGCTCTCCTGCTGTTTTTTAAATGGCGGCCTATTTCCCGAAACCCATCGCGCGCTGTTAACGCAAAAACTCTTGTTGAGCCCCATAGGCGGACTGCTCAATCGATTGACTGGTTATGCAAAATTTTGCCGCAACTTTAGCTCGGTGTTTGGCGTCAAAAGCAAACCCTCGAAAGAGGAGTTAGAGAACTTTTGGTGGCTGATTAATATTAATAATGGCAAACATATCTTTCATAATCTGATTACCTATATCCGCGATCGCCTAGAGCATCGCGAGCGCTGGGTTTCGGCCATGCAACAATCGACAATCCCCCTGGGATTAATTAATGGCTCAGTGGATCCAGTGTCAGGTAAACATATGGTTGCGCGCTATCGAGAGCTTAACTGTCGTTTGGATTATCTTGCTCAACTTCCTGAGATTGGTCACTACCCCCAGGTGGAGGCGCCGAAAGAGGTGGCCACCCACTATCAGATTTTTTTGCAGGCGCTACTTTAGCGTACATTTTTAAGCGTTAAGAGCCAAGACAAACACCAGCAGTCTGCGCCTTCCAAAGGCGAGGAATGGTGGCGGCGCCTGCGCCGCGATAGCTGCTGCTGTGGCCCAGCCTCCAAAGCGCTGTACAATATAAAGTCACAAAACAAAGAGCCGAAAACCTGTGCTGCATCTAGCCCTACACTTTTTAGTCCCAGCCCTTTTGGTTGGACTACTGTTCCGCAACCAACAGCACGGCAAGCAATGGCTCGGAAAAAAAGGACTTGGCGCCCGGTGGCAAGTCGCCTACTTTATTCTGATCGCTACCATGGCGGTGGATATTGACCACCTGCTGGCCAACCCGATCTACGACCCCAACCGCTGCAGCATTGGCTTTCACCCACTGCATCAGCTGTGGTTGATTGGGCTTTATATATTGCTGTGTTTTATTCCCAAGACTCGACTGATTGGCCTCGGCCTGACAATCCATATGATACTGGATAGCATCGACTGTCAGGTGACCAATGGTATTTGGATTAACTAGCTGCCTATAAAAAAGTAAACTTAGCCAAAAAGATCGCCGCTAAAAACCAAGCACCCAGCGTGATATCCGATCGCTTCCCGGCAAAGAACTTAACCGCTACATAGGTTATAAAACCCAGGGCTATACCATTGGCAATGGAGAAAGATAAGGGGATCATTACGATAGTGACTAGTGCAGGCAACACCTCACTCATATCCGACCAATCCAGCGCTTCCATACCGCAGAGCATCAGAATCGCTACATAGATCAGTGCACCAGCCGTAGCATAGGCTGGCACTACTGCCGCCAGAGGCGAGAAAAAAATTGCCATCAAAAATAGGCTACCCACTACTACCGCGGTCAGACCGGTGCGACCACCGGCTTCAACTCCAGCGGAGCTCTCCACATAGCTTGTCACCGGCGCACAGCCAAAAAACGCACCCACTGCACTGGCGCTACTATCAGCTTTAAGCGCGCGATCAATATTCTCCACATTGCCCTGTTTATCGATCAAGCCACTGCGACTGGCGACACCCAGAAGCGTGCCAGCAGTGTCAAATAGATTCACAAACAGAAAGGCGATAATCACACTGATCATAGCCACATCAAAGGCACCCACTATATCCAGCTGCATAAAAGTCGGCGCCAGACTCGGAGGCGCTGCAACCAGACCATCGATCTGTACCAGACCCATAAACGCCGCAATGCTGGTGATGCCGAGAATACCGATAATAATCGCACCCGGCACTTTGCGAATCGATAGAATCGCAATCACCAGAAAACTCATGGTAGCCATTAGGGTTTCAATTTTTGTCAGGTCACCCAAGGAAAGGTAGGTTGCGCCATTGGCAACAATAATGCCGCCGCTCTTAAGGCCGATAAAACCGACAAAGAGCCCGACACCTGCACCCATGGCGATGCGCATATTCAGGGGAATGCTGTCCATCATCCAGCGACGCAGACGGGTGACACTCATAATCACAAACAGCACACCGGCGATGAACACAGCGCCCAGTGCGATCTGCCAGCTGTAACCCATTTCGCCAACCACTGTATAAGTGAAGAACGCATTGAGCCCCATGCCCGGTGCCAGACCCACCGGCCAGTTGGCATAGAAGCCCATGATGTAGCAGGCCAGTGCCGCAGCCAAACAGGTGCCGACAAAGGCGGCGCCATGATCCATGCCTGTCATTGCCATCATCTGGGGATTTACAAAGATGATGTAGACCATGGTGATAAAGGTGGTGACACCGGCAATCAATTCAGTGCCTGCGGTGGTGCCCTTGGCGCGGAGTTGAAAGAGTCGATCTAGCAATGCGTTCATAGGGTTTTATCCGTCTTGTTTTCTATTTTTTAGCAATCTTTTATTGGCCAACTTGGGCGAGTTCTGGCGCAATCATAAAGCAACCCATAGCGGCATAGCCAGCGGTGAAAAAAACCCCAGACTTGACGTCAATTTTGCAGCTATTGGCAAGTTAATTGCACTGTATATAAAGAGTAAATAGAAACACTTATAAAATACTGAATTGACACCATTTTGATCGAAAATGGTGCAAAATGCGTACACAAATTTTTCATGTGCACCAGAACATTGCATCGACCTTAATTTATCTTCTAATTTTATTTCCAGGAGTCAGAATGAAACATCCGCGCCTTCCCCTCAAAGCACTGTCTTTGGCCATCTCAGCAGCACTCTCAGTAGCATTCGGTAGCAATGTTATAGCCCAAGATTCAAACCTAATGTTTGAAGAGGTGTTGGTCACCGCTGAAAAGCGTAGCGAGAGTCTGCAGGATCTGTCTCAAGCGATTACTGTTTTAGGTGGCGCGGATTTAGATAACCGTCAGATAGCCTCTTTTGTCGACCTAAGTGCCGTTGCACCGGGCGTCAATATTGCCAAAAATGAAGGCTTTAAAACGGTTATCACTATTCGTGGTGTCGGCAATGAAGCTAACCAAAACGCGATTGCCAACCCTTCTGTCTCCTACCACCTAGATGGCATTTACGTGGCGTCGCCCTTTGCTCTGCAAACGGATTTTCTCGACCTTGAGCGCATTGAAGTATTGCGCGGCCCCCAGGGTACTCTGTTCGGCCAGAACTCCACTGGCGGTGCGATCAACATCATCACCACTGCACCCTCTATTGATAGCAGCTTCGGCAAAGCCGACCTGACCCTGGGTGATTACGGCTTGGTGAAAGCGCGCGCAGCATACAATCTGCCCTTATCTGACACCCTGGCCATGCGCGCATCGGTTATTTCCAATAAGCGCGATGGCTTTACTGACAATCTGACCCTGGGTCAGGATCTCGATGATGCCAACAGCATGTCTGCTCGTGTTCGTGTGCTCTATGAACCTAGCGATGACTTTCGCGCTAACTTTACTGCGCAATACTTTGACGAAGATCGCAACGGTGCTGCACAGAAAGGCTTACTCGACCCCACTCCAGGTGCACGTAAGCTGCGTCAGGATTCTCGCGCCGATTATGAGCTGACTTCCGAGCTCTACAGTGCAGTATTGGAATGGGACTTCGAGTCGTTCACATTGAAATCATTGACCAGCTACCAGAATGATGACGTGCTGATCAACCGCGATAACGATCGCAATGACCTTGCAGTGCTAGCCCCATTCGCTCAGCTGCCAAGTGTGTACACGCCAGAAACTAACAAGCAAACCACCATCACTCAGGAAATAAACCTGGTGTCAGTGGATCCGCTGTTTGGAAAATTAGATTGGGTAGCAGGTCTGTTCTATCTGGATACAGAAGTAGAAATCAGCATTCTCGAATTGCTCGACTTTAACTTCAACGGCACCTTTGACCCCTTCACTCTGGATCAAGTTTTCTCCTATGACGACAGTGCTGAGATCGGTTTTATCTCTGACTCCAAGCCTGAGCGTGATTCCACCTCTATCTATGCTCAGGGTACCTGGAACTTCAGCGACGAGTGGCGTGCAGTGTTCGGCATGCGCTACACCGAAGATGAAGTCTACAGTGCGGTAACCAATTTCTATGGTCGTGCCGGCACGGATATTATTGAAATGAGCAGCGAAAAGGTCACTGGCCGTTTTGTTGTTGAGCATGACTTTAACGACAGCACTATGGCCTATGGTTCTTACACTCGCGGCTTTAAGCCCGGGGGTTCAAACCTAACTTACGGTCTTGAGTCCGCTGTTGCACCTGTTGTTGTGCTGCCAACTTTTGACGAAGAGATAGTCGATGCTTACGAAGTGGGCCTGAAAACTGATCTGGTCGATGGTCGCGTGCGCTTGAATACCGCAGCCTTCTACTACAACTATGAAGGGCTGCAGTATCAGGCAACTGACCCAGAAGTCTTCCAGGGCGGTGTCGGCAATATTCCAAAATCAGAAATTTTTGGTGCTGAGCTTGAGCTATCTGCCTTCTTGTCTGAGTCACTGATTCTCGATGTGCGTTTGGCCTGGCTGGAAACTGAAATTACTGGCGATCATCTGGCACTGGACAACGTTCAGTCGGAAGCTGCTGGCAATGCTCTAATCGGCCAAGGCTTCAACCTGTTCAGCGATGAAATCCAGGTAGCTCGGTCCGCAGCAGTACAAAATGTTAACGGCAATGAGCTGGCTAAAACACCCAAGTTCACCGGCAATATCGCACTCAACTGGAACACTGAAATCGCCTCATGGGGTGAAGTGAACAGCAGCCTGCAGTACACCTATAGAGGTGAATTTAAGCACCGCATCTTCAACAACGATGCGACTGACATAGTGCCTAGCTACAACGTGATTGATCTGATTGTTGGTCTTCGTCCAGAGGGCAAAGACTGGCGCGTTGAGCTGATCGGTAAGAATCTGACTGATGAAGCTGGTATCAATGCGCGCTTTACCGATGTCTTTGGTGTTGGCGCAACTGGCGATGAGCTGATTGGTCCACGTCAGTTTATGGCGCGCTTCTCTATGGATTTCTAAATCCAAGTTAGTGGTTATAAGCAGTAGAAAAAAAACCCGGGCTACTGATTAGTCCGGGTTTTTTTATCCGCCTGATAATTGGCCGACAACTGATTGTGCTAATATGGCAGGCTCGTTGATTAAATAATTTTGGATCCATCTCTAATGTCAAAGCGCTACATTCAAGCCCAACAACTACTCGAAGATTCTTACCAGCTGGCCTGGCAAGTTTTTGAAAGTGGCTACAGACCCAACTATATAGTGGGGGTTTGGCGCGGCGGCGCACCAGTGGGCATTGCCGTGCAGGAGTTTCTCGATGTACTGGGCATAGAGTCGGATCATATTGCCATCCGTACCTCTTCATACAGCCGTGAGGGCGAACGCAGCAAAACCGTTCATGTCCACGGACTGAGCTATATTATTCGCCAGCTCGAAGCCGAGGACTCACTGCTGATTGTCGATGATGTCCATGACACCGGACTGTCTATTCAACAGGCCATAGTGGATCTAAAAAGTGCCTGCAAGAAAAACACCCCGCAGATTCGCATCGCCACGCCCTATTACAAGCCCAATAACAACAAGACCGACGGTCCACCGGATTACTATATTCACGAGACCGAAGAGTGGTTGGTATTCCCCCATGAGCTCCACGGTTTAAGTGCCGATGAAATCCGTCAGCACAAACCTGAGCTGGCCCAGCTGATCGATAAGATGGCGCCTTTAATCAAAGGCTAATCTTAAAAGCACAAATTAACTCTAATCTTATTTTTAATCTCTATCAGAGCCGCCTGATAGAGATTCCGATCTTGCTGGCTATGGTCCCATCCCGAAACACTTTTTCTATTTCAGCGCTCTAGGTGAGAACGCTAATTCACTACACCTCTCGAATGGCGCTGTTACTGCAACACTAACAGCCTGTTAAATCAATTGAGCCAGATAGACAGTGAGCAACTCCAGTGTCGAGCTAGCCGCTCCTCCTGAAAAGCCCTCCAGCGAACGGCTTGCGAAGCTCGAACTCGACTATGCCATCCGCCGTAAAAAACCTTCCTCGCCTGGCAGTCAAGTGTCGCCAAGTTTAGATCCCCCACGCTGTTACTCAAGCCTAGAAAAATAGGTATTATGGCGGCTGATCGCTACAAAAATAAAAAATAAGACAACAATAATAAGTCTGGGCTTTAACCGGCCAACAGATTCAGGGGAAAGCAATGATTGCGTGGTATTTAGAATATGAATATTGGGTTGCCGTAGTACAGTTGGTTCTGGCCATGCTGGGAATGGGCGCCGGACTGCGGGTCGCTGACTTTCAAAAGGTAGTGTTACAGCCAAAAGCGGTAAATGTTGGTCTACTAATGCAGCTGGTGATCGTGCCACTGGTAGCCTTTGGCTTTATTATCTTCACCGACCTGCCCTCTGGAATGATTATTGGTATCGCCATTATTGCGGCCATACCCGGTGGCACCTCATCGAATATCTTTACCTTTATGGCCCGGGGCAATGTGCCCCTGTCCATCAGCATCACCGCCCTCACCTCAGTAGCCTGCCTGGTGACCACGCCGCTGATTTTGGATTTTCTGATCGCCGAATATATGCCTGATAGCTTTACTATGCCGACCCTAAGAATCGCCATTGAGATTGGTCTCTGCCTACTGTTGCCTCTGCTAATGGGTATGGCATTCTTGCATCGCTTCCCCAACTATGCGCAACGCTTTTCAACTATCTGTGTAAGAGGCTCACTGTTTGGCATTGCCATGATCGCAGCCGGCTCTATAGGTGCTGGCCGGCTCAATCTAGCTGACACGCCAACTGCCGACCTAGCCACACTGCTCGGGTTTATTATCGGCCTGACGGTTATCGGCATAGGCCTAACCAAGGCCTTTGGCCTCGCACATGAAGACAACACTGCCATCGAAATGGAAGTGGTTGTGCGCAATATCAACCTTGGCTTTTTACTCAAGGTTTCGCTGTTCCCGCTGGTTGCCGGAGAGGTCAATGCTGTGGCCGACATGGTGCTGCTGTCGCTGCTGCTCTACGGCTCTTGGCAATTGGTTATGGGGGTCGTGCTTATCGTTTGGCGGCGCAGTCTTAGTGCGGGAATTATTCAAACAACCTCGTAGGCATGGTGCCGAACATTTGTGTCTACCTTAGAACATTGGATTCATCTGGGCGCAGGGCTTACTGGCCGCCGCCCTGATAAGCTGTTCCATCGCTTGAGCCGCCGCCGAAAGTTGATGTTGCGGGCGCGTCACAATGCCTACCTGGTGAGTGATAGCCGGCGCACCAATAGCGCGACACTGCAGACCCATCTCTTCCATCTGTGCCCGACTGGTGCTGGGCACTACACTAAGACCCAGACCTTCGCTGACCATACGACCAATGCTTACCAATTGGTGAGATTCAAAGGCCGGAGTGAGTAACAGTCCTTTTTCCTGTAATGCTTGGTCAATCAGCCTGCGGGTTCCAGCGGGTCGCTGGAGACTCAGATGGGGATAGGCCAGCACATCCACCCATTTCAATTTCTGCTTATCTAACAGCGGATGCCTGTCCGGCAAGATGGCCACAAAGCGGTCTTTGTACAGGGGTCGGAAATTAAGATCTGGCGCCTCTTCAGGGGCAAAGGTGATACCCAGCTCGCAGCGCTCTTCCCTGACCATCTGCACTACATTTTCGGCAATTACATCGTGAACCGTAATATGAATATTCGGATATTGACGATGAAAGTCAGCCAGAATTTTTGGCAAAAAATTGGTCGTGTAGGTGGGCATAGCCGCCATATCCAACTTACCGCGTCCCAGGGCAAAGTGATTGCGCACATCTTGCATCGACTGCTCCCAGTCCGACAGCAGACGTCGCGCTATGGGGTAAAACGCCTTGCCCTCCGGCGTCAGTGTCACGGATCTTGTGGTGCGCGCCAGCAGTTTACCGCCGAGAGATTGCTCGAGATTTTTCATCGCCACACTGAGCGCGGGTTGGGAAAGATGCAACTGAATCGCCGCCTCCGCGAAGCTGCCGGTGCGGGCTACGGTTGTGAATACTATGACTTGGTTTATAGGTATAGACATTGATAGCCTAAGATTATTAATCAGTGAAAATTTACAATTTGTTAAATATAAGTCTATCTTGCATTCTAAGCAATTCTTATATATTTGTTAGGCAACCAGCAGGAGTTTACCGTGGCCGGATTTGACAAAGTGGTAACCAGTTACACAGAGGCCCTAGAAGGCCTCGAAGATAATATGACAATCATCGCAGGGGGTTTCGGACTCTGCGGGATTCCCGAAAACTTGATTGCAGAGATCAAACGACGAGGCACCAGAGGTCTCACCATTGCGTCCAATAATGCCGGCGTCGATGGCAAAGGTCTCGGCATACTCTTGGAAGACCGGCAAATCAAAAAAATGATCGCTTCCTATGTCGGCGAAAACGCCCTCTTTGAAGCGCAGATGATGAGTGGCGAGCTGGAGGTTGAGCTGACACCACAGGGCACCTTGGCCGAAAAAATGCGTGCTGGTGGCGCTGGTATTCCGGCCTTCTTTACTGCGACCGGTTACGGCACACCCGTGGGTGAAGGCAAAGAGGTACGGGAGTTTAATGGTCGGCACTATATTCTCGAAGAGGCACTGGTCGGCGACTTCTCCATTGGCAAAGCTTGGAAGGCTGATCGCTATGGCAACCTGATGTTCCGCAAGACGGCGCGCAACTTCAATCCCATGGCCATCACCGCGGGTAAAATTGCGGTGGTAGAAGTGGAGGAAATTGTCGAAGTGGGCCAGCTCGACCCAGATGAAATTCATTTGCCAGGCATTTACGTCAACCGTCTTATCCAAGGGACATTTGAGAAAACCATTGAACAGCGCACTGTGCGCAGCGCATAAGGAGAATTTGCTATGGCTTTAACTCGCGAACAGCTGGCTCAACGGGTCGCCCAAGAATTCCATGACGGCTATTACGTTAATCTGGGTATCGGCATCCCCACCCTGGCAGCAAACTATATTCCGGACGACATGCAGGTGATGCTGCAGTCGGAAAACGGCCTGCTCGGCATGGGACAATTTCCTCTCGACGAAGAGGTGGATGCGGATCTGATTAATGCCGGCAAGCAGACTGTGACTATGGTGCCTGGTGCATCGATTTTTTCCTCGGCGGAATCCTTTGCCATGATTCGAGGCGGTCATGTGGATCTAACCGTGCTGGGGGCTTTTGAAGTGGACTGCCAGGG
>JAFMBU010000054.1 GCA_017858295.1 Porticoccaceae bacterium
TGCTGCTGTTTAAGTTGCTCGAGCAATTCTTTATTGGCCTGAGCATCCTCCATCTCAGGATTCATTGCCAGGGCCTGATCATAGGCTTCGATAGCGGCGTCGAGATCCCCGGAATAAGCCAGGGCATTGCCGCGATTGTAGTGACTGTCGGCATTGTCGAAATCGAGAAACTCATTGATAGCACTCTCGTAGTCTCCGGCTTTGTAGGCAGCGCTGCCGCGCCATTCAGGGTCTTTAAACAGGCTCTGGGCCGCTGCTGCGTCGCCGTTTTCTAATGCTTCACTGGCCTGCTGATCGGCGGTCTTCCACAAATCCTGCCAGCCAAGTGCTGAGACGGGATCGGAGAACAGCAGGGGCGCCAGCAGAATCAGCGCAATATTGCCTTTGCGAAAACTTAGCACAATAATCGGCAGTAATAAAAATACCAGCCAGAAACCCTGATCATCCCAGAGGTCAAAGGAACGCTCCAACTCTTTGGTCGCGTCGGGAAAGAGTTCCTCCGTGGTGGCCAGCAATGCCTCTATATCTGAATCATCGGCACTCATACCGGCATAAATGCCGCCATTGTTTTGCGCCAGCATTTGCAGAGAAGCCGGCGATAACTTGGGAATAATAATCGCGCCACTAGGGTCTTTGGCAAAGCCGCCAGCCCCGGTGGGAATCGGTGCACCCTGTTGCGTGCCGACACCCAAAATAGAGAGTCTGAATTTACCCGCTTTAGAGATCATCGACTGAATGCTATTAAAAGCTGACCTAGACACCTCATCGGTGATCAGCAGCAGGTCCCCTTGCTGATAGCCGCCGTTAACCGCCAGTTCAAGAGCTGTCTCTATGGCATCTTCAGTGTTGCTACCGTACTCAGGTAATAGGGTTGGATGCAATACAGGCACTAGACTGATAATGGTATTGCTGTCTTCAGTGAGAGGCGTCAGTGTATAGGCCGCACCGCCATAGACCACCAGCGCGCTAAAACCTTCACTGCGGTTCTTGAGAATATCGATTAACTTGTAGCGTGCCCGTTCCAAACGACTGGGTTTAATATCTTCAGCGAGCATCGACGGCGACAGATCCATAATCAAAATCAGCGCCGCGTCTTTTTTATGCACTGGCTGGGGCAGCTGCTGCCAGCTGGGACCGGCCAGAGCCAAACAAGTGATCATCCAGGCCAGTAACACCCAGAGCATCCCGCGCTGCTTTTTACTGCTTTCACCCTGCATTAAATAGGGCAGCAGTGCCGGATTGATAATCTTTTCCCAGTTGCCGGCGCTGCGTTTGCGCCACTGTGCCAGGGCCACAGCAATCAGTGCGGGAATTAGACCCAAAAGTGCCAGTGGACGAAGTAAGTGCAGTTCGCTGAAGTCGCTATTCAGAAACTCAAGCATGGGACTTCCTCGGGCTACTGATAAGACCGATCAGCAAGCTTAGAATAAAGGCCAATGCCAGGGGCCAGTGATAGAGTGCAGCAATCGGCCGAATCATCTCCGCGCTCTGTTCTATGGGTTCCAAGCGATTCAGTTCTTCGTAGATCGCCACCAATTCTTCTGGGTTGCGAGCGCGGAAGTACTGGCCGCCAGTGGCGTCGGCAATGGCGATTAAGGTCTGTTCATCGAGATCCGCTGAGGGGTTGGTAACCCGCTTGCCAAACAGACCCCAGGCCTCCTGAGTCTCTGCGCCAACACCAATGGTATAGATCTTAACCTTGGCGCGGCTAGCCAGCTCGGCGGCTTTTAGTGGTTCCAGTTCTCCGGCATTATTGGCGCCATCGGTAAGCAGTATTACCACGCGGTGGTTTTCGGGGCGCTGTTGCAGACGTTTCACCGAGAGTCCAATAGCGTCGCCTATAGCCGTGCCATTGCCGGCAAATCCCAACTGGGCCTCATAGAGTAAGGTCTGCATAGTTTTGCGATCGAAGGTCAATGGTGTCTGCAGATAGGCCTTCTCGCCAAATAGGATTAGCCCCAATCGATCACCTTCGCGCTCGGCGACAAAGTTCCCAACTACGGCTTTTACAGCCATTAGTCGATTGACTGTCTGACCACTGAGCTGCATATCTTCCCGTTCCATACTGCCGGAGATATCCACGGCCAATAAAATATCCCGTCCACTGGTGGGCAGGGATACGGGCTCACCAATCCATACCGGTCGGGCAATAGCCAGCAATGTGCAGAGCCAGATAATAGTTAGAAGTAGCAGCAGTAGTGACTTGCGCCAGGAGGATGTCGCTATTGAACCGCTATTGCCCGCGGCGTTGGCTAATAGCGGCGCGCGCAGGGCACGCATGCGCACCTCGGCGGGCTTGCGCAACCAGCGGTAAATCAGCGGCAGCGGTGCCAGTGCCAGAGCCCAGGGCCAGATCAGTTCTAACATGGCACACCCAACTCCAGTTTATCTTCGATGGTATGGCTTTTGATCCAGATGCGCGCATCTTCAAATAGCGACTCAAGGTCAGGGCTCGGTTCAGTTGTTTGCTTAGCGTAAAGCAGGCTTTGGAGTTCCAGATTCGACTGAGTAAACAGCGATTGCTTGCAGCTAAAACGCAAAAATTCTAAAAAGGATTCTATAGCCAAGCTGCTTGGCTGACGATTGGGGTAAGCGCAGTTAGCGGTCTGTTTCAGTAATACAAATAGAGCCTGAAGTTGCTCTTGGGGATCAGAGCCAGCTTTTACCTGCTCTAGTTGCAGCAGTGCCTGACGGCGGTAATGCTTTGCTTTATAGCGGCGATAAAAATATCTCACCAGCCAAAAGGTGAGGGCGCAGCCAGCCAGAGCCAGAATCCACCAGCCTGGTGCCGGTGGCCACCAGGAGATCGGCTCGGGCAGGTGTATATCCCGCAGTTGATCTAATGGGTTGGGCGCTGGGGTGTTAGCCATATTAGGAGTATTAGCCATTAGCCGCGGCGACCTTTGCGGCGTTTGCCATAGGCTTGCGCCAGCACCGACATTACCGAGTCGGCACTGTTGAAGGGCAGCAGTCCAGCGGAGAGCTGTTGACTGGCCCGTTTAAGTTTTTGACTGCGATCGACAAAGGCCTGTTCAAAGTCACTGCGCAGTTTGTTGTCGCCAGTATTAAGTAATGTTTGCTGCTCACCATCGCTCACCGCATAGAGGGCCGCCGGGGGCAGTTTCGTTTCAATGGCGTCGAAGACATGGCAAAAGTTAAGGTTACTGTGGCGGGCCAATTCAAATAGCTGACGCTCGCAGGCATCATCGAAATCATGAAAGTCGCTGACAATAAAAACTGTGGTACCGGGCAGGGCAAAGCGCCGCGCCTCTTCGAGAATATGCGCCAGACTAAATTGATCTGGGGCCGGCTGCAGTAGTTGCTGACTAAAGTCCTGCAGTTGATGAATATATTGCAGCACCGCATGGTGACTGCGTCGCGATTTCACTTCGGCTTGCTGTTGCGCACCAAAAACCAGGCCGCCGACGCGATCATTGGCGCTGAGTCCGGCCCAGGCCAGGGCTGCAGAAATCTCACAGGCGACCACAGATTTTAAACGCTGACTGCCAAAAAACATTGGTCCGCGCAGATCGCACACCACCAGCACGGGGCGCTCCCGCTCTTCGCGAAAGATTTTAGTGTGGGGAACTTGGGTTTTAGCGGTAACCCGCCAGTCGATAGTGCGCACGTCGTCGCCGGGCTGGTAGATACGCACTTCATCAAAGTCCATGCCGCGACCGCGAAAGCTTGAGCGGTGTCCGCCGGCCATCATCTGCCGCGCCTGAACTCGGGGAAAGCCGGTGAGTTCCCGAGCCGCGTAACGCAGACGCACCATCTCACTGAGGTTGGCGATGGCGGGATGATTGTCCTGTTCCGTGGGTTGATTCATCAGGCTGAGGCGACAGATTCCAGTAGTGTATCGATCACTTGATTGGCGGTTACGCCACTGGCCTCGGCTTCAAAGCTAAGAATCAAACGGTGGCGCAAGACATCGTGAGCCACTGCGCGAATATCATCTGGGGTGACAAAGTCACGGCCCTGAAGCCAGGCCAGTGCGCGACTGCAGCGATCCAGTGCAATAGTGGCTCTGGGGCTGGCGCCGTAATCTAGCCATTTGGCGAGATCGCCACCGTAGAGTTTGACGTCCCGGGTGGCGAGAATAAGTTGTACTAAATACTCCTCAACGGGCTCAGCCATATGCACGGCAAGGGCTTCTTTGCGTGCGGCAAACAAGGTTTCTTGAGTCAGTAGCTCAACAGTCTGCGGCGCTTCCTTTAGGGCTTCTCTGCGGGACAGTTCCAGAATCAAACGCTCAGTTTTTGGCGCCGGGTAATCCACCATAATATGCATTAAAAAGCGATCCATCTGCGCTTCGGGAAGCGGGTAGGTGCCTTCTTGTTCGATGGGGTTTTGGGTGGCCATGACCATAAACATTTCGGGCAGCGGATAGGTGGTGCCGCCCACAGAGACTTGGCGCTCGGCCATAGCTTCAAGCAGTGCCGACTGAACTTTGGCCGGCGCGCGATTAATCTCATCGGCCAATACCAAATTGTGAAATAGTGGCCCAGCTTGGAATTCAAAGTTGCCCTGTTCAGGGCGATAAATATCACTGCCGGTAATATCCGCTGGCAACAGATCTGGGGTGAACTGCACGCGCTGGAAATCTCCCTCAATCCCCTCAGAAAGCGTCTTGATCGCCTTGGTCTTGGCCAGGCCTGGAGCCCCCTCAACCAGTAAGTGGCCATCGGCCAAAAGGGCGATAATCAGACGTTCAACAAGTTGTTCCTGACCGACGATCTGTGTGTTCAGCCAATCTTTGAGTAGATGAATTTTTTGATGCAAAACTAACCCCTAATAAAAGTTGTGATAATTCGCGCGATGATTGAATCTTGAGACTATTATTGCAACACAAAAATGACCTTTTTTATATCCGCTTAGTACGTTATATTTATCCGATAATGAATAAGTTTCGCTGTCTCCAGATTATAGACCGCTAACCAAAGAGCAATTAAAAAAGATAGTAGACTGGCAAAACTAACAAAGGTTTAGAAATTCGCCTATGGATACCAAAAATAATAATCAGCGTGGTGAACTTATTGCCGCTCTGAATAAAATTGCTGCTCGGCAGCTGACTCAAGCTCAGACCCATCAGTTTGATAATTTTATTGCTAACGCCATGCACTTCTATCCCGATGCCGACTACCTGGCTCGGCCGGCTCAGGATATTTTTTGGAATCTCTGGGGCCTCTGTCGCTTCAGCGCCGAACAGGTGGATGCGGCCAGCGCAGAGAATCGCGCTCGAGTTCGAGTATTTAATCCAGACTCTGAACGGGATGGCTGGTCCAGTGCCCATACGACAATTTATATTAATCAGCGGGATATGCCGTTCTTGGTGGATTCCCTTCGCATTGTGCTCAATCGTCGCGGCTTAAATATTTTCACCTTGCAGAGCAATCCTGTCTGGGTGAAACGCAAGGCAGAAGGAATTGTTGAGCGCCTATACAGTGATTTTGTCGAAGGTGCAGAAAAAGAGGCCTTGATCACTATTGAAGTTGATCTGCATCTCGAGTCGGAATTAGCTGACCTGCGTCGCGAGCTTTTGGATGTGCTCGACGATGTTGATGTGGTGGTGGCTGAATTTGACCCTATGCGCCGGCGTGTCGAGGCCCTTATCGAAGAACTGCAGATCAATGCGCCAGAGGTTGAACAACTCAAAGAGTCTCTGGAATTTTTGCGCTGGATTTACAACGGCTACTTTACCTTTACCGGCTGTGTTGAATTCGACCTAAAGAACGAGGGGGACAAATTTTATCTCAGTGAAGCGGCTGGCAGTCGCTGTGGACTATTAAAAAAATACAGCGGCGATCGCCGTGAGGGCTGGGTCGAAGAGCTTAGTCCCGGTGTTCGAGCGCTCTATGAAAGCGACGAGCTGCTCACCATGACGAAGTCCTCGCAGCGCTCCCGGGTGCACCGGGATGTCTACTCGGATTATGTGGTGGTCAAACGCTTTAATAGCCAGGGCCAGCCCTGCGGTGAAGTGCGCTTTATGGGCCTCTACACTTCACAGTTTTACTCCTATAGCCCGCGGCGCATTCCAATCTTGCGCAACAAGGTTAACTGGGTGATGGAGAACTCGGGCTTTAAAGCCAACAGTCACGACGGCAAAGCACTGATGACGATTCTCGATTTCCATCCTCGAGATGAGCTGTTTTTTGTCAGTCGCGAGAGTTTGGCCGAGACTGCTATTGGCATCTGGCAGATCTATGAGCGTCGAGTGATCAAGGCATTTATTCACCCAGACCCATTCGATAAGTTTGTCAGTTGTATTGTCTATTTACCCCGAGAATCCTTTAGCACCCAGTCGCGGATGAAAATTCAGCATGCTATTAGCGATCGTTTGGATGCTGTGGAGAGCGAATTTACCACGCAGTTTTTACCTGAATCTGTGTTGGTACGAATCTATCTGGTCTATCAGGTGCGCAATAAACAGTATCTAAATGTCCAGAGCATTGATCTGGAAGATATAGTTCGTCAGGTGACCCGCGACTGGTGCGACGAGTTTGCCTCCATTGCCATTGAGCAGGATTCGGAGACTAGTCAGGGTGCGGCCTTGGCGCGGCGTTTTCAGCGAGCCTTTCCCGGAGCTTATCGAGAGCTCTATTCCCCTCATCAAGCTCTGGCCCATATTGAACTGTTCGATTCCTTGGAAGGCACCGCCGATATCGCCATTCAACTGCAACATCAGCAGGCTGCCCAGAACAATCATCTGCAGCTAAAACTGTTTCATCGCCAGCAGCCTCTAGAGCTGTCGGATATGATCCCGATGCTGGAGAATCTCGGTTTCCGTGTGGTGATGGAACATCCCTATCTGATTCGTCCGGAAGCGGATGGCGAAGTGTGGATGCAGGAATTTCAGCTGTCCTTTTCCCTTGATGTAAATGTCGATGCGGAAGCGGTACAGGGCAGTTTTAAAGAAGCCTTGAGCAGAGTTTGGAAGGGCGATGCCGAGAACGATAGCTTTAACCGCTTGGTGATCGGCGCCCGTCTCGATTGGCGTGCAGTGGCCATGTTGCGACTTTATGCCCGCTATTTAAAGCAGCTGGGTATTAGCTACAGTCAGGAGTTTATTGCCGATACGCTGTCTCGCTATCTGGATATTACGCGCAATCTGGTGGCGCTCTTTAAGAGTTATTTCGATCCCCGTTACGCAGGTGAGAGTCGTGGTGAGAGGTCTCAGGGATTGGTTGCCAAAATCCTCGGGGCACTGGATGCGGTTGACAATATCAGTGAAGACAATGTGATTCGCAGTTATCTGGAAGTGATTCAGGCAACTCTGCGCACCAACTTTTTCCAGACTATTGAAGACGGCAGCTACAAATCTTATATCTCGGTGAAGCTGGAGTCGGGGAAAATAGCTTTAGCGCCTAAGCCGCGGCCCGAGTTTGAAATTTTTGTCTACTCGCCGCGGGTTGAAGGTGTGCATCTGCGCGGTGGTAAGGTCGCCCGTGGCGGCCTGCGCTGGTCTGATCGATTGGAAGATTATCGCACTGAAGTCCTGGGGCTGGTAAAGGCTCAGCAAGTTAAAAATGCGGTGATTGTGCCCACAGGGGCCAAAGGTGGGTTTGTCGCTAAGCAGGCTTCAATGGCCGCTGGTCGCGAAGCCTGGCTGCAAGAGGGCATTGCCAGTTATATGCTCTATATTCAGGCTCTTTTGGATATTACCGACAATATTATTGACGGCGAAATTGTACCGCCGGTGGATGTAGTGCGGCGCGACGGTGACGATCCCTATCTGGTGGTGGCGGCGGACAAAGGCACCGCGACATTTTCTGATATTGCCAATGAAATTTCCCATGCCAATAACTTCTGGCTCGGCGATGCCTTTGCCTCCGGTGGCGGCAATGGTTATGACCACAAAGCCATGGGCATTACTGCCCGCGGTGCCTGGGTGGCGGTGCAGCGGCACTTCCGTGAGATCGGTGTGGATATCCAGCAGCAGGACTTTACTGTAGTCGGTGTCGGCGATATGGGCGGCGATGTCTTTGGCAACGGCATGCTCTTATCTGAGCATATTCAGCTGGTGTCGGCGTTTAACCATTTGCATATTTTTGTCGATCCGAACCCAGATGCAGCCAGTACCTTTGTCGAGCGTCAGCGCCTGTTTGATACGCCACGCAGTACTTGGGATGACTTTGATCGCGCGCTGATGTCTGAGGGCAGCGCGATCTATTCTCGCGCCTCGAAGTCTTTGACGCTAACACCACAGATCAAACAGCGCTTTGCCATCGAGCAGGATGAGATGACACCAACGGAATTGATCAATGCAATTTTAAAGTCGCCGGTGGATCTGATCTGGAATGGAGGCATCGGCACCTATGTCAAAGCCTCCTCCGAGAACAATGCCGATGTCGGTGATAGAGCCAATGATATGTTGCGAGTCGATGGTCGTGATCTGCGCTGTAAGGTCTTTGGTGAGGGCGGCAATCTGGGTATGACTCAGCGCGGTCGTATTGAGTTCTGCTTAAAGGGCGGCTTGTGTAATACCGACTTTATCGATAATGCCGCTGGCGTTGACTGCTCGGATCATGAGGTCAATATCAAAATTCTGCTCAACCAGTTGGTGCTAAATGGACAGCTTGGGATTGATGAGCGCAATCAGTTTCTTGAGTCCATGACCGATAGTGTGTCGGAGTTGGTGTTGCACAATAATCTGCGCCAGACCCAGGCGATTAGTTTGGCTCAGCACCGCAGTGATCAACAGCATGCTGAGTATCAGCGCTTTATGGCTTGGCTGGAGAGCAGTGGTAGGCTGGATCGAGAGCTGGAATTTTTGCCCACTGATGATCAGCTCAACGAGCGGCTTAATCGTCAGAAACCGAGCTGGACACGACCGGAATTATCGGTGTTGGTGTGCTATTCAAAAGTAATGCTCAAAGAAGCCTTAGTTGCAGCGGATCTATTATCCGAGCCTTTTTTGGCCGCGTCAGTTGAGCGGGCTTTCCCGCCGGCATTGGTCGAGCGTTACCCAGATGAGGTGACTAGTCACCAGCTGCGGCAGGAAATTGTCGCTACCCAGCTGGCCAATGATATGGTCGATCGGGTTGGCTTTAGCTTCTTCTTTCGGCAGATGGAATCCACTGGGGCTTCGGCAGGGGATGTGATTCGGGCCTATAGCATTGCGATGAATATTCTCGGTTTGCACCAGCTCTGGGACAGTATAGAAGGCAGTGATTTACCGGCCACTGTGCAGTTGGATCTGTTGCATATTTTGATTCGCCTGGCACGGCGCACAACGCGATGGTTGCTGCGCAATCGTCGTCAGAATCTGAACTGTTCGGAGATTATTAGCCAGTTTACCGGGCCTATGAATTTGCTCTTGCAGCAGCTTGCGGAACTCCATGAAGTGGAGTGGATTAACCTCTGGAGCGCTGAAAAAGCCAATATCACTGAGCTGGGTGTCGAGGATCAGCTTGCCTCGCGACTTGCGGCATCAGATAGTATGTTTATTAGCTTGGGTGTGGTGGATACAGCATTGCAGCTAGATAGACCTGTGCAGCAGGTGGCTAAGCTCTATTTCAAGCTGGGTGAGTTTCTCTCTCTGGACTGGTTTATGGCCCAGATTGTTGCTCTGCATCCTGATAATCGCTGGCAGGATTTGGCGCGTGAGTCCTATGTGGATGATCTTGAGGGGCAGCGTCGCAGGCTCACGGCTAACCTGCTGCATGACATTGAGGGAGATGATCTGGATCTGTTAGTAGCGGAGTGGCAGCGACAGCAGGCGCCATTGATTGAGCGCTGGAAGCTGATGATCAAAGATTTGCGTCATGGGCCGACAGCGGATTTTGCGATGATCTCTGTGGCACTTCGTGAGTTGCTGGATTTGGTGCAGGCATCGATTGATGGTCGGGGGTAGGCAACAAGCTTATAAGCCTTGAGGCTCTGAGAGCAGTCGAAGGGTCTCCTGTATGTTGGCTGGTGTTCTTTTAGTGACA